>JAERSX010000032.1 GCA_016845285.1 Deltaproteobacteria bacterium
GCACCCGGCTGCTCGGTATCCACGGCCGCCTGGGCTGCGTTGAGCGCTGCCTCCAGGGCGATCAGCCGATGCATCCACGAGCGGGCCACGGCCCACACCGTCTCTTCGCTGGCCGGGACACCCTGCTGGGGCAGCGTGCCGATCTGCGCCCCCCGACGGACCCGGATCTGCCCACCGTCCACGTCGTGCGTGCCGGCGATGGCCCGCAGCAGGGTGGTCTTGCCCGTGCCGTTGCGGCCCACGAGTGCAACCTTGTCGCCCGGATGCACGTGCCACTCCGCTTCGCTGAGCAACACGCGCCCGCCCACCGCCAGGGTCAGGTCTTCGATGTGCAGCACGGTGCCTCCGCCCGGGCAGCTAACCTAGGCAGGCGGATGCCATCATCCGCCGCCTCAACCAAGGATGCATCCATCCATGCGACTCCCCGTCCTGCCCGTCCTGCTGTTCACCATCTCGTGCAAGGCCGATCCCGACCCCATCGAGGCCAGCTGGGAGGGGCGCAACTCAGGCGAGTGCTCAGACGATGCCGACAACGATGGTGACGGGGCCTTCGACTGCTTCGACACGGACTGCGCAGGCGCCGCGGACTGTATGGACGACGGAGGCGACGACGGAGGCGACGAGGGTGGAGATGACGGGGGTGCCGACTCCGGAGACACGGCCGACCCAGAGGAGGAGCTGGCAGCCGCGCGCGCCGAGGCCTGGGAAGAGCTGGTAGACCACGCCCAGAGCTGGCTCGACTTCTACAACGTGCCTGGCATGGGCTTCGCGGTGGTGCTCGACGGAGAGCTCGCGTACGCCAAGGCCCTGGGCTTCAACCAGTACGGCGGCAGCTCACCGGTGAGCACAGAGACGAGCTGGCGATGGAACAGCGTGAGCAAGTTCCACGCGGCGATCGGGCTGGTGCAGGCCTCCGAGGCCGGCCTCGTCGACCTCGACGCCTCGGTCCGAGACGTCGACCCCGGCATCCAGCTGGGCAGCGGCTACGACACCGACTCGCTGACCGTCCACCGAGCCATGACCCACACCACGGCCCTGCCCGACTGGTGGGACACCAGCTGCGAGACGACCCTGAGCGAGCACTGGGCGGGCTCCCGCTGGAACCTCCACGCCCAGAACAGCGGCTTCTACAATTACTCCAACACCGGCTGGTCGCTGGCGGGCCACATCCTCGAGCAGAGCACCGGCGCCGACTTCGTCGACTACATGCAGGACGAGGTCCTGGACGCCGCCGGCATGGAGACGGCCACCTTCGACGTGGACCGCGCAGTCGAGGGCTCGTACACCATCGGGACCGACGGCAGCGACTTCTACACCCCAGATCTTCACGACTGTGGCTGGCTGAGACCCGCGGGTTGGCTGCACGGCAGCGTCCTCGATCTCGCCCGCATGGCGGAGGCGCTGCTGGCTGGTGGAGAGGGTCTGGTGGAGGGGGACGCCATCTCCACGCTGACCGACCACGTGCTCACCTACTGGAGCCCGGACGCCACCTATGGCTACGGCCTCTCACGGTGGAACTTTCGAGGCGTCGACGTGGTGAGCCACTCGGGGTCGGGCGGAGGCCATCGGTCCTTCTTCCTGATGGTGCCCGAGGCCGACTTTGCCGTGGTCATCGCGACGAACACCACCTGGTGGAACCCGGGCACCGTCGCTGCCGAGGCCATGGAGCTCTTCGTAGAGACCCCCCAAGACACAGACGACGCCCTCGTCACGCCCTCCAGCGAGTGGTCGCAGTTCACCGGCACCTTCTACGACCCGCTCTACTACGGAACCCTCATCGTCTCGCAGGACAGCGACGACCGCCTCTACATCCGCTTCGCGGACGGCTCGGACGTCGATCGGCGTCTCTACCAGGAGTCCACCCAGTCCTTCTTCTACGTCTACGACGGCTACTACAACTACATGCGCTTCGTGCCCGACGAGGACGGCGAGATCACCTGGCTGGTCAACCGCTACTTCGTCGGCACCCTCACCGACGAGAGCACCGTGGCGCCCCGGCCGCGCGATGAGATCATCGCCGCCGAGGCCGGCCTCGGTGAGCAAGAGCCACGGATCCCAGGCTGGCCGAGCGAGGACTGAGGGCTTCGCTCACGCCGAGCCTCACCAAGGCGCGATGACATAGGTGAGCCCCGGCCAGTCCGGGTTCGAGGCGTACTTCTCGCCGTACTGATCACACCCTGGCGCGCTGATGGCGAGGGCCGGCTCGCCCCGGGCCAACAGCCCCTCCACCACGCCGAGCTGGGCTCCCGCCCACTGACAGAGCCCGCCGCGGAAGAGCTCCTCGGAGACGAGACCGCCCCCGGCCAGCTGCGTGCCGTCGATCTGGTGGACGCGACCCCGGGCCTCCGCGCTCGTGGTCGTGTCGGTGTGGGTGGACACGACGAGGAGATCATGTCCCGAGCCCGTGGGATCCCGCGCCACCTCCACCTCGTCCACACCGGACTCGTCGAGGGTAAACGCAGGCGCGTCCTCGAAGGCGGGCACGCTGGTCACCGGGCCCGTGAACACCGACAGGCGCTCGTCGAAGGAGTCGGACGTGACGAGGTCCTGGGTGCCGTCACCGTCGAGATCGGCGGCCCGGAAGTGCGTGCCGGTCGTCCACTCGGTCGACGCCTCGGCGTGGACGAGGGCATCATCGGCGACCAGCTCCTCGCTGAGCGGCCCCTCGAAGATCACCAGGCCCAGGGGCCCATCGCTGTAGAGGCTCCACAGAGCGAGGTCGGCGAGGCCGTCCCCCGTGAGGTCGGCTCTCCCTTCGGCGCGCACCGTGCCCTGGATGTCGGTCCAGAACCCGACCTCGAGGTGGCGTTCGTCGAGCTGAGACGTTCCCGAGAAGGGTCCGAGCACCACCGACACACCGTCCGTCGTGACCCAGAGGAGGTCGGCCAGCCCGTCGCCTCCGAGGTCTCCCGTCTGCTGGGGGCGGCCTCGGTAGATGTCCGAGCTCGACATCACGGCCTCTGCAGCATCGGTGGTGCGATCTGACGCCCACGGCCCGGCCAACAGGTAGGCGACCTGCGGATCGTCGTTCACTCCTCCCGCGTAGGCCCACACATCTGCGAGTCCATCGCCGTCGGCGTCAGCACCCCCGCTGAGGTGGTCTCCAAGCACTCTGGAGCTGCTCCCCGAGTAGACGTGGGCCTGCGCACTGTCGACATCGTGCTGCCCCGACAGGGGGCCATCGAAGGCGGCCAGCCCCCCAAAGGGAGTCCCTCCTTCATCCCTCGGTCCCATGGTGAGCAGCTCGCCGTACCCGTCTCCATCGGAGTCCCCGAGGGCGGAGAGGCCGAAGCCCCCCCCCATCACCATGGCCTCGGCATCGACGACCCGTTCCTCCCAGGGCAGTTCCTGTTCGGGCACCGCGGTGTCTGCCGCACCGTCTGGATGACCACATCCCACCAGGCAGGCAAAGCTCACCCAGGTCCGCATCGTCCCCTCCCCGACTCCAGTATGCCGGGACCCTCGGGAGCCGACCTGGCCCATCTCAATTCGCGGTCGCCTCGCCCAGGAACCAGTCGAGCAGAGCGTTCGTGACCTGCTCGCTCCAGAAGTGGCCGTTGTCGCCCATCTCGAAGTCGCTGTAGACGTAGTCGTGGCCGTTGGCCTCGAGGTCTGAGACCAGCTGCTCGGAGAAGCTGTAGGGGACGATCTCGTCGTCGGGATCATGGGCCACGAAGAAGGGCAGCGTCTCGTCTGGAGGCGGGTCGGGGTAGTCGAAGTAGGCGCCGATGCCCGAGCTGACCGCCGCGATGTGGGTGAAGGGACCCCAGTCGTAGAGGCCGAGGTACACCGCCATGTGGCCACCGGCTGACTGACCGGCGAAGAGCACCCGGTTCCGGTCCACGTCCGCCTGCTCGGCCACCGCAGCCACCATGGCCGCAAGCTCGGAGGTCTGATCGAGGGACCACTGGTGGTCCACCTGATCGGCGTCCTCGAGGTAGGGCACCACGAACACGTAGCCCCGCTCCCCGGCGAGCACGTCGAATTGTGTGCGCAGGGCGTCCTTCCACTTGCCATCGAGGTACCCGCCCGGGCTGCTTCCGCCGTGTCCGAAGACGACCAGTGGGGCGCAGGCGGGCAGGTCATTTGGGACGAGCACCCAGGCAGATGCGCCGTCAGCGTCGAGGAAGCTGTCACTGCCGGCTGTCAGCCCGCTGCCTTCGGAGCAGTCACTGCCCGTAGCCCCGCTGTCGGTGCCACCACCAGAGTCACCGCCGCTGTCGTCACCACCATCAGCGCCGGTCCCGCTGCCAGCGCCCGCCTCACCCTTGTCCCCGCACCCGGAAAGCGTGAGCGGCGCTGTGAACAGAAACACGCCGACCAAACCGACGCCAGACCAGGTACGCACACGACCTCCCACCTCAGGGCCAGCGTAGCCGACACGTACCCCCACCGTACCGCGATTGCCGCCTGCGGAGCGCCCGTTAGAACAGGCGACCGCTCGAACCCACCCCCCGGGATCCACCGTGGCTGCAGCCAGTTTCTCATCCGTGCCCGAGATGTTCCTGCACCGGGTCTCGTCCACGCCCGATGCCGACGCCTTCTACTACCCCGACGAAGACGACCGTTGGCAGACCCTCCTCTGGCAGGACGTGGGCGACCAGGTCCGCGACATCGCCGGCGGCCTCGCGTCTCTGGGCATCGAGAAGGGCGACCGGGTGAGCATCCTGTCCAACACTCGGGTGGACTGGATCCTCGCCGACCTCGGCATCCTGTGCGCCACGGGCGCCACCACCACAATCTACCCGTCCAACACCGCCGAAGAGTGCGAGTACATCGTCGGCGATTCGGGTAGCCGCTTTGTCATCGCCGAAGACGACAGCCAGGTGGAGAAGCTCCTCGAGGTACGCGATCAGCTGGGCGATGTGGTGAAGGTCATCACCTTCGACGGCCGCCCCGGCCACGACGGCTGGGTCATCACCCTGCGCCAGCTCGTGGAGCTGGGCCGCACCTGGCACGCCGACAACCCTGGTGTGTACGAGGAGCGCATCGCCGCTGTCGAGTCGGGCGACCTGGCCACGCTCATCTACACCTCGGGCACCACCGGGAAGCCAAAGGGCGTCATCCTGTCTCACGATGCCTGGGTCTTCGAGGGCGAGGCCATGGATCGTATGGGCTTCATGAGCCCTGCCGACAAGCAGTACCTCTGGCTGCCCCTGGCCCACAGCTTCGGCAAGGTGCTCGAGGCCGCCATCATCCGCATCGGCGTGCCCACGGCCATCGACGGTCGCATCGACCGCATCGTGCCCAACCTCGCGCAGGTTCAGCCCACCTTCATGGGGGCGGTGCCCCGCATCTTCGAGAAGGTCTACAACAAGGTGCTGGGTGGAGCTCAGGATGCAGGCGGGCTCAAGTGGCGCATCTTCAGCTGGTCGCTCGCCGTCGGAAAGGATGTCTCCGCGCTGCGGCAGCAGGGCAAGGAGCCCAGTGGGCTGCTCGCCTTGAAGCATCGCATCGCAGATCGCCTCGTGTTCTCCAAGCTCAAGGCCACCTTCGGGGGCCGTGTGCGCTTCTTCATCAGCGGCGGTGCTCCCCTGAACAAGGAGATCGCGGAGTTCTTCCACGCCGCCGACATCCTGATCCTCGAGGGCTACGGCCTCACCGAGTCGGCTGCAGCCAGCTTCTGCAATCGACCGGACAACTTCAAGTTCGGAAGCGTAGGCCCAGCCCTTCCCGGGGTGGAGCTCAAGATCGAGCCCGGAAACGGCGAGATCTTGATCCGGAGTCGAGGCGTCATGGGCGGCTACCACAACCGCCCTGAGGCCACCGCCGAGGCCCTCGACGACGAGGGATGGCTCCACACAGGTGACGTCGGTGAGCTCGACGACCAGGGCATCCTCAAGATCACCGACCGCATCAAGGACCTGATCAAGACCTCCGGCGGGAAGTACGTGGCACCACAGGAGCTCGAGAACCGGCTCAAGGTCATGAGCCCGCTCATCGGTCAGGTGGTGGTCCACGGCAACCGCCGCAACTTCTGCTCAGCCCTCCTCACCATCGATCCGGACGCGGTGCCAAAGTGGGCCGAAGACAACGGGAAGAAGGGCCTGAGCTATGCCGAGCTCACCCAAGACCCCGACCTGCGCAAGCTGGTCGAGGACAAGGTGGCCGCCCTCAACGCCACGCTGGCCAGCTACGAGACCATCAAGAAGTTCGCCATCTTGGACGAGGACTTCAGCCTCGAGGCCGGAGAACTCACAGCCTCGCTGAAGGTGAAGCGCAAGGTCGTCGAGACGAAATACAAAGAGATCCTCGACGGTTTCTACACCGGCGCGATCAAGGAGTTGTCATGAAGCTCGCCCTCGCAACCGCCCTCGTGATCGGTTGCTCCGGCCATGTGAACACACCCGTGAGTAGCGACATCGTCGAGCCTCACGGAGATGCTACACCCGAACCAGCGGAAGCACAGACGCCTGGCCCGAGCAAGGAGGACGGACCGCCCGGGGCCACGCCATTCGCGGGTGACTGGTCGGGCGAAGCCTGCGGTGAGCGCTCGTATCCACAGGTGCTCAGCTTCAGCGACAGCGGAGACTTCACCGCCCAGGACCTCATCTCGCCCTGCCCCAAGGACGCCACCTGCGTCTGGTCCGGCATCGTCACGCGGAAAGGTACCTGGAGCCACCAGGCCATGACGCTCACGCTCTCCCAGACCGGTGAGACCCCCGAGTCGCCCAAGCCGGCGGCCGCCCTCCCCACCACGTTGACCCTGGCACACGACATTCTGAAGTCCAACAACGACTGCGCCTACCGGCGGAGCGGCTGAGCCCAGGCGGGTTTTCTCGCCGTGGCCTTCACGATCCGATGCCCGAAGGGCTGTGCCCCTGGTCCCCCGCTCTCCCCGGTCAGGGTGTGCAGGAGGTGGATTGACCGTAGGAGAGCTCGGCGGTCACGGGTCACCTCCGAAGCGAACGTAGGTGGCGTCGAGGTAGCGCGAGATCACCTCCAGCTCCGTGTCATCAAAGCCCTCGGCGAGGGACGCCTCCAGGACAGAGACATGGGCGCGTGCGCTCCTCACCAGGGCGTGTCCTGCCTCGGTGAGATGCAGTCCAAAAGAACGCCCATCGGTTCGCACGCGCAGGACGAGATCAAGTGCACGGATACGCGTGAGCAAGGCTGTCACAGCTGACTCACGCACACCGAGGGCCTCGGCCACCTGCCGCTGCCTACAGCCCGGCGCGGCCGCGATGAGGAGGAGCAAGCGCAGCTGCGCCGATGTGAGTCCGGTGGTGGCGATGGCGTCGCGGTCTGACGCTGTGCGCACTGCGCCGGCTGCCAGCAGAGTACGGGCAAGCAGGTGAGGGAGTGGCATGAAGGCACCGTAACACTTCACCCTTGAAGTGTTACGGGCGCAGCCCTCACGGCCCCCGGGTTAGGCCCCCACATGCCCACCCGCAGCCGCCTTCCAGGCTTCTACAAGCTCCCGCCCGACGACCGACGCGCCGCGGTGCAGGAAGCCACGTCGATGTGTGCCAAGGACATCGACGACCTGCAGGCCGGTGCCCTGAGCCTCGAGACAGCCGACCTCATGGT
>JAERSX010000033.1 GCA_016845285.1 Deltaproteobacteria bacterium
GGTGACGATGGTGAGGCCGGGCGTAGCGGTGGTCGCTGGTGCGGTGGGCCGGCTTCTCGGCCCGGTGGTCGGGCCGGGCGTGGTCGCCGTCGAGGCGCTCACGGAGCTTGGCACTGCGTGACTCAGCCGCCGAGATGACGCCGGCGCGATCGGCCTGAGTGCGAGTCCCAGCCCCGATGGCCGAGGTGCTGGGGCGCCCATCTGCGAGGCTCCTGCGTGGCGAGCTGGAGGCGCTGGTCGTGGGAGTCGTGGGCGTGCGTCCGGTGGGGCCCGAAGCATGCGGGCTGCGGCTGGGCGAGGTGGGCCGGGTCGCTCCCTGCAGGCCGGCGGGGCGACCGGAGCTGCTCGATGCGCCGTCGGTGGACGAGCGCGGCGACACCTCGGGGCGGCTGCCCTGGGAATCGGCGGAGGGGCGCTGGGCACTCCCGGGGCCGGCGGCAGACGAGGGCGTGGTCGGTCGGTGGGCCCCCTGTGACGGCGCCTCGCTCTGGGGAGGCGACCCCGAGGACCGCGAGCTGCTCCGACTCGACGAGGACGAGCTGTTGCGCTTCGACGAAGACGAGCTGTTCCGGCTCGACGAGGAGCCCTTCTTCGAGCTGCTCGAGCTGTTGCTCTGGGAGCTCGACTGCCCCTTCTTGCCGTCGCTCTTCTTCTTCTTGCTGCTGCTCTTGTGGGCCGTCGCGGTCTCGGGGGGCTCGGCCGCACCCGGCCCCGGATCAGGCGACGCCGCCGCAGGACCCGCGAGGAGCAGGGCGAGGGCGAGCAGGGCGGGAGAGCCGAGGGTGGTCGACCCTGGAAAGACAGCACGCGACATGGAGGCCTCCGGCGAGACAACACCTTAGCCAGCCAGACCTTCCCCCGGGTGACTCTCAGTCGACGACACACCAGCCGGGCAGTCCCCAATGGCACACGAGGGCCTCTGAGGAGACCGCCCAGCGGCCGACGGCCCCACCGGCGGGTCCTGGGCAGCCACCGCTTGCGCCGCCCGCTCCATCCCCCCATGCTGCATCCTCACACCGGACCTGCCGTGCTGATCGCCCTGACCTTGCTCCTCGGCGCCGCCGACGCTGCCGTGCACGCCCTCGACGCCGAGCCCGAGCCGTCGACGGTGTCCGTGCTCGTGCGCACCGATCTCCCCCTGTTCACCGGGGTGAGCGGCGAGTGGGAGTCCGCAAAGCGGGCGCGACTGGCCGGTGGTCTGGGCTTGTTCCCTGGCAGCTACCTCGACCTGATCAACGGCGTGTCCGTCTCGTCGGGCTGGTACGACCAGTTCACCGCCGACCTCATCGATCTGGCCCTGAAGCGCTCGCTGATGGTCCACGTGGATGCCGGCATGCGGCCCTGGCCCGACGGCCACTTCCCCGTGGATGTCGGTCTTCAGGTGGCCTGGTTGGGGGGCGGTGCCACCTCGGCGGAGCTGGTGGAGGCCATGGGCGGGCCCGAGACCACAGCCGGGGCGCGCTACCGGGTGCGCGCCACCGACACCATGCTCACCCTCGGCGTGGGCTGGGAGCTCACCCCCTTCGAGCGGGGACTCGTCCGCATCGGGCTGGGGGGCGCCACGACCCTGGGCGCCAAGGCGAAGATCTGGCGGGAGGATGCCCCGCCGAGCCTCTTGGGGGGACGCGTCTACGAGGGCGCCGAGTGGGTGCTCGAAGACACGCTGAAGACGTGGGTGCACACGCCCACCATCGATCTGGCCGTGGGCTGGCGCGTCTACTGAGCCGTCCTGCCACAACTCTCAGAGGGGCTCGATGACCTCGTAGAGGAAGCTCGGACGCTCGGTCTCCTGCCAGTCGCCCGGGTACAGCGGGTCTTCGTCGGGGCCGAGGATCGCCACGCTGAAGCCGGCGCCCGCCTCGATGGTCGCACCGAAGTCGTAGCCGTAGACGCCGTAGGCGTCGGTCTTGATGCTCTGGGCATCGGTGCAGGCCGTGGGCGCGTTGCCCGGGCCCCACACCTCGACCAGGGCGTAGCTGTGGGCCACGAGCAGGTCGGGACTGGTCGAGTAGGGCGTGAGCTTGACCAGGCTGTCGTCGGTCACCGTGTCGTTCCAGGTGCAGTGGACGGGCAGGTCGGTCTGATCGTCGCTGTGCCAGGAGTAGAAGTGCTCCACGCCCAGGCTGGTGTCGTGGACGGTGACCACGCCGGCGTCGCGGGCGTCGACGGCGCTGCGCTCGAAGGTCGCGTCCTCGAGGCGGACGATGCCGCCGCGCAGGGTCGCCAGGCGGGTCTCGGTGCAGTCCTGGCCGAGCTCCTCGCAGTAGAGCGCCGCGGTCTCGCTCCCGTAGATCGACATCCCCGTCGCGCCGGCCATGACATCGATCCGCACGTTCTCGCCGGCGTTTCCGGTGCCGTCCACCCGGATGGCCTGGTGCGCCCCGTGGGGCTCGAGGTGCAGGCCGCTGCCGGGGATGATGCCGTAGCCGTAGTCGGTGGGCACGAAGTTGCGGCCGAAGCTCACCAGGTAGATGCCGCTGCTGTGGGTGTGCTGCTGGCGGACGGCCGCCTCGGCGAAGCCGGCCTCCGACCAGTTGTTGGTGTCGATGCGGGGGCCGTTGGCGTAGATCTTGAGCGCACTCGTGGAGTTGCAGTCGTCGAAGGCCATGGTGTCGTCGCACTCCAGCGACTCGTGGAAGAGCTGGATGAGCTCGTGGCGTTCGCCCACGCCCGGGGGGATGGTGCGGTTGTCGAGGGAGAGGCGCGCCTGGTCGAGCCACATCCAGCCGCGCTCGTGGCTGTGCCAGAGGTTGGCCAGGTTGGCCCGGTCGGGGTCGCTCCAGGGGTCGTCGTTCTGCACGGCGGCGACGGCCTCTTCATCGGTGTAGCGGGCTTGGTCGCTCTCGTGCTCGTGGTCGGTGCTCGCCCAGTCCCCCGCGCCCGTGTCGACGTGGTCGTGTTCGAGGTCGTGGTCGTGGTCGTGGTCGTGGGCCCCCACCTCATCGTGGGCGTGATCACCCGCGGGCTCGGTGTCACCACAGGCCGGAAGCAAAACGGAGAGGACGGCAATCAGGGCATTACGCATGTTCAACGCTACCGCACCAGGCTTGGCCCAAGCCGCACGAAGCAAGGCTGCAGCAGCCCCGTCGAAGGGACGTACTCGTCGTGGGTCCAGCGGAAGCCCAGGCGCCGCAGCACATGGCCAGACGCCGGGTCGTCGGGGTGATGACCACCAAAGAGCGTGTGGGCCCCGCGCTGCTCGAAGGCAAAGCGCACGACGGCCGCGCCGAGCTCGGCGGCGAGACCATCCCCCCCGGTGTCACCACACAAGCGGAAGTCCAACTCGAGCTCGCCGAGCGCACGGGGACGGAGGCCGAAAGCCCCGACAAACACGGAGTCTTCTCGCCGAAACACCGGCCAGCACTGCACAGCGAAGTCACGCTGCGAGGCGATCTGAGCCCGAATGCTCTCGGACGCGACGGCGACAGTCCCCCACAGGGCCTCGCCCAGCGCCCCGTCCGCAGCCGACCAGGTACGAAAGCGTGCGCGCGCCGTGGGCCCGGGATGTGGTGCCGCCGAGCAGGGTCCCGCGGGCGCTGCCGTCTCCAGGGGCTCGGGCCAGGCCCAGCCCCGTGCGCGGTAGCCGGCCTGCACCGCCTCCAGGTAGGGCGGCGGCGGGGGCCCTTCGGAGAAGTCGGCCGGCAGGAGGTAGGCGAGGCCCGTGGTGTCACCCACGGGCAGGCGCGCACGCCGGTAGACGGCCGGATGGCCCTCGATGGCGTCGAGGCGCAGCAGGTCCTCGTGGCTCACCTCGTACAGGGCCACCGGCACCGATCCCCCGCCCGACCGCAGCGTGGCCACGGGGCCACCCCAGGTCCGGGAGTGGCCGGCGAAGCTCAGGCGCCAGCCAGCCAGCCGCTCCTCTCCCACGTCCACCGCGCCCGGGCAGCGGGCGCGCATGCGCTCGGGATCGGTGTTCGACCCGAAGGCCACGTACAGGATCGGCGCCAGCTCTCCTCCAGACACACAGCGTAGCCCTCGACGTGGGCCGGCCCCCGGTCCACACTTCGGGTCCGGAGGCCCCATGCACCGCACCTCGTCCCTCGCGTCCGTCCTCGCCCTGGCGCTCGCCCTCGCCCTGCCCGCATGTGGGGACAAGGACGAACCAGAGGGCGGCGAGGCCGATGCGGACACCGACTCCGACACCGACTCCGACACCGACTCCGACACCGACGCGGACACCGACTCCGACACCGACGCGGACCCCACCGGTGCCGAGATCTGCGAGCAGCTGGGGCTGCCGGCCCGAGACTTCCAGGAGGTCGAGGACGACGACACCCTCGGCGCCATGGCGGCCGACTTCACCGTCCCCACCCGGGACGGCGACTGGACGCTCTCGGAGAACTGGAGCGGCTGCGAGACCTACCTCTTCCTCCTCGAAGAGCCCGCCCAGGCCGGCGGCTACGGCTACTCGCCCTGGGAGAAGGACCACGACGACCTCATCGACAGGCTCCCGCTCAACACCCACGTCTTCTTCGTGCCGGCGGGCACGAGCACCGACGCCCAGACCGCCTCCCTCGACGTGGTGTCCGAGGGCATGGAGGAGTGGCTCGAGAAGAAGATCGACGACGAGGACGAGCGGGAGTGGCGCCGCGACCGGATCCACTACGTGACCGCGCGGGCGCGCTCGCTCGACGGCTGGGTGAAGGACGTCAACGTGTACCCAGGCTGGGGCGCCGCCGTCGATCGCTTCCAGCGCATCCGCTACATCGGCAGCTACGCCGACTACACCCGCTACGACGAGAGCCGCGGCTGGTTCGCCCCCAACCTGGGAATGTCCGCCAACGAGGCCATCTACTACAACTTCGAGGCCGAGCGAGCGGAGGCCCTCGACGAGGACGGCGCCACGGTGGTGACCGTCTTCGACGGTGAGCAGGGCTCCGCCACCGTCGACATCGAGCTGCCCGAGGCCACCGACGTGGCCGACGCCGACACCCTCACCCTCGACCTGACCATGGAGTGCATCGGCGAGGGCGAGTACGGCACCTGTCCGGCCTGGGACTACATGGCCTACCTCTACATGTGCGATCTGCCCGACACCACGGACAATCCCTACACGGAGACGGCCTGCGAGCCGGACGACACCCTCGAGGGCACCTGCATCGATCCCTTCGGCGAGGCGACCACCGGCACCTACAGCTGCAACGACGAGGGCACCGGCTACGACGACCTGAGCTGTAGCTGCGGCACCGAGATCGGCCGCTGGATCACGACCTACCACCGGGAGGGGCGCTGGGTCTACGACATCAGCCCCATGCTGCCGCTGGTCAACCAGGGCGGCACCAAGAGCTTCCGCTTCGTCAGCTCCAACAGCTACGACCTCTTCGGCAGCCTGCGGTACTCGAACACCAGCAAGGGCGTCACCCCCACCTCGCTGCAGGCCATCCTCGAGGACGCCGACACCGACACCTTCACCGTGCCCGACACCGCCACCAAGGTGGAGCTGGCCACCGTCATCTCCCAGCACGGCCAGACCTGCGGCGAGTTCTGTGACGCCACCCACAGCTTCACCTTCAACAGCGACACCGACGCCACCTACAGCCGCTCCTTCCCAGACGCCGGCACCGGCGAGGCCTGCATGGACCAGGTGGCCGACGGCACCGTGCCCAACCAGTACGGCACCTGGTGGTACGGCCGGGCGGGCTGGTGTCCGGGCAAGGAGGTCAAGACCGTGGTCGAGGACATCACCGACCAGGTGACCATCGGCGACGAGAACACCGTGGACTACGCCATCGACGGCGACGCGGGCACGGTGCGCAAGCGGTACTGGATCCTCAGCTCGGAGTAGGGCGGCCGCCGGGGGCTCAGCTCCCTGCCCCCTCCCAGAGCTGCAGGAAGCGCTCCGCCGAGCGCATCAGGGGGTCGAGATCGGCCCCGTCCTCCTCGAGGCGCTGCCA
>JAERSX010000034.1 GCA_016845285.1 Deltaproteobacteria bacterium
GACCGGCCCCGAGTGGGTGCGCGCCATCGCCGAGGCCGACGCACCCCAGACGTACGGCTCGGTGAGCTGCATCGACAACGAAGCGCTCCTTGCCGAGGAACTACCGTCCCTGACGCTTCCCCGATCGGCACTCGATGGCCTGCTGGCCCCCGTCACCTGGATGTACGCCGGCGAGACCTACGTCGACCTTGGCGCGGCGCTCACGTGGAGCGGCCAGCCTCGCACCCTCGTCGACCGCGCCCTCTGCGGCCACTACCGCTCAGAATCCCCCGCGGACGGGCTCCTGGACGGCTTTCCATCACCAGATCGCCTCAGTGGTCTCAGCATCGCGGCCCAACCGGCACGAGGCGGGGCGCTCACCGTCACGGAGCCGCCCGAGCCATGAGGGCATCGGTGGGCGGCCCCGTCAGCGTGATCGCTTCGTGGCCTAGGCACGCCTGTCCGACCTCGGAGACCGCAGCGACGTCGACGACGTGGAGCGCATCGAGCCACCCTTCGCGGACCTCGGCGAGCGCAGGCTCGACCAAGTCGAGGGCCACACGCGCGCCCAGACCCACCGACGAGCGATCCGCGAAGCGCATGTGGCGCGCGCTCGTCTCTGCCAAGAGCTCGAGCTCGCGCGCGTTCACGCGCCCTTCCGCCAGATCGCCGAGGGCTGTCTCGATCACTGCGATGGCGCGATCCAGCCCGTCGGGCTGTACACGGGCGCTGACATGCAGCAGCACACCCGCCCCCGCCACCGCCTGGGTCCACGCGCCCGGACTGTAGCTGAGACCTTGATTCTCACGGATCTCCTGAACGATACGCTGGTTCAACCAGGCCGCCGCCAGCGCCTCGGCGGGACGCACCACCCCATCGCCTCGACTCACCTGGCAACCGAGCTCGATCAGGTGCTGCCCCATGGCCGGCTCGACCACGACGCGGGTGACGCGCTCTGGAGCGGGCGGAAGCGGGCGTACGGGCCTCACAGGCGCGGCGTCTCCCCCGTCGACTCCCGCCCAGTCCGACCACCAGAGCTCCACCAGCTTGCGCACGCTCTCCGGCGATCGGCGGCTCACCACGAGGAGCATGCTCCCTTCGGGCTGGGCATGG
Source organism: Deltaproteobacteria bacterium (assembly GCA_016845285.1). Lineage (GTDB taxonomy): Bacteria > Myxococcota_A > UBA796 > UBA796 > UBA2385 > BH17. Next base: position 1,093 of record JAERSX010000034.1, read on the forward strand.
GTCCGCCACCACCGCCGCACCACACGGGTGGAGGCAGCACGACGGGCAGCGAGAGACTCGGGCCGCAGGTCTGTACGGCCCGGGTGGTCGCCCATCAGCTGCGTGAGTCGCCACTGGTCGGCCTGGACCTCCCCGATGAGGGACACTTCTCGGAGCAACTTTCGTCGGTTCCGCAGCCAGCGGCGCCGGTCCTCTCGCTTGATCCGGGCCTGCTCCACCCGGCGCCGCACGAGGTACAGCAGGCTGTCGAGCGAACCCGACGAACCATTGACCCCGACACGCACCGTCCGCTCGCCACCGACGGTCACCCAGTCCCCGCCCACGTACCAGTCTCCCAGCGAGAACCACCCATTGCCGAACCGGCCATAGCGGTCGCTGATGAGGGTGGGAATCCACGAGGCCGCCGCCGGTTCCGGCGACCATGACACACCCGCAGGCATGACCAGGGACACCTCGCTGAAGCCAGGGCTCCCGCCTTGGACGTGCACTACATTCAAGCCGTTCTCCAGCTTGTACGTATGATGCTCTGGAATCCACGACGTGCCCGCCAGCTCACGAAGCCCGGCACTGTCGAGGGCAGGAGCCTCCTGGGGCCGCATGCGGAGGGGGGCGCTGAGCGCTTCGACCGGGGTCCCGAGGCGAACGACATCGACCGTCTCGAGAGGACGTACCACCACACGGGTCGCACGCTCGATTCCGAACCAGCGGTCGAACATGGCCATGGCATCGCCCACGGCAGGTGTCGTCATCTCCCCAAAGCGGTCGGTCAGCACCGACGTGGAGCCAGTGAAGTGGTAGGCCGCCATGCGCTCCGGAAGGTCGCTCCAGCCCGCCTCGAAGAGCAGATCGTTGGCCTGGATCATGCGGCCGCCCAGGATCCAGCGAACGCTCTGATGGGTCTTGTTCCAGTTCGTGTTGGGGGCGGAGAAGACCAGGTCGACGGCGTTCTCCATGCTTCGGAGCAGGGTGCCTGCCGACAGAGCACCACGCGTGTCTCCGATGCAGTAGCCCACCGAAGAGTCCGTGGCTTCGTGTAGGAAACATCCCACACTGTCGATGTTCTTGACGTACCTCATCGAGACTTCGATCAAGGTGAGCACCGACTCGGCCAGTGCTGCTTCAGGGGTGAAGCCTGCCGGAAGCTGCCACGCCAGCACCGCCTGCGTGCTCTCGACAGGGCCCTCCAGCTCGCTGCGATGGGGATCGACCGGAGCCAGAGGCACGACCGAGGCCGGCGGTGCCCGGTCCTCACAGGCCACCGCCTCGACAGCACCCCCCGTCTCAGAAGCCAAGAGCTCCGTTGGAAAGGCCGCCTCGATCGCGCGCGCGATCCCACCTGGCACGATGTCGCCCACCACGTGGACCGATGCCAGGTCGGGGCGGTAGTGCTCGTCGGCAAAGGCGTGCAGATCGCTGAGCGTCATGCGGTCGAGGCTCTCGTGGGTCCCAGACTGGGGGCCCGCGTAGGGGTGCCCCGGAGCAAAGAGCTTCTGGGCCACGTGGTCGCTCAGCAGACGGAACCCATCATCGTGGCCACGGCGAAGCTCGTTGCGGACGACCTCCCGCTCGACCGCAAAGGTGGCCTCGTCCACCCCGCGCAAGGGATCGGTCAGGCGGCGTCCTTCCAGCTCGAGCAGCTCAGCCAGAAGCGCGACATCGCCACCGGTCAAGTAGGTGGTGCGGTCGCGGTAGGTGTAGGCATTCCTCCAGGTGCCACGCTGGGCGAGCTGGTCCCAGACGTTGTGCCCGTGAGGTGCATCAGAGCGAAACCAGAGGTGTTCGAGGACATGGGCGCGTCCACGCAGCTCGGGAGGATCGTGGCCGGCGCCAGCGCCGAAGACGGTGCCCACGAACACGATTCCTTCACTGGACCCGGCCTGGGCCAGCACCCGCAGCCCCGAGGGAAAGCAGATGCTACGACCCGGAAGCTCAGAGATGTCGACTGTGGTGCTCATGCGCGGCATCTGACGCTCGCCATGATCCCAGGGCTCGGGCTCGGCGTGCGCACTCGACGCCACCAAGACACCGAACAACCCCACCCAACACTTCGATGACATTTCACCCACCTCTGTCC
>JAERSX010000035.1 GCA_016845285.1 Deltaproteobacteria bacterium
GTGTACCGCCACGCCCGGCATTTTGCCGACACCGTGCGTGATCGCCTGGGTGCCTGGCGTCAGGAGACCGGGCGGGCCGGTGTGGTCTGCGCCCCCTTCGACGCTGAGCTCTTCGGACACTGGTGGTTCGAGGGGCCCGACTTCCTGCGGGAGGTGCTGCTCGCCTTGCACCACGAGCCCGACGTGCGGGTGGAGACGGCCGCAGCGCGGTTGGCCAGGGATCCCCCGGACACGACCGTGTGGTTGCCCGAGGGCACATGGGGCGAGGGCGGCGACCACCGAGTCTGGCTGGAGCCGAGCTCGGAGTGGACCTGGGAGGCGGCCTACCGGGCTGAGGACCGGTTCCTGGGACTGTTGCAGCAGGCACGCGCGGCGCCCGAGGGCCTCGCCACCTTGCGGGCCTGGGACCTGCTGCGCAAGGCCGCCCGCGAGTTGCTGATGTTGCAGGCGAGTGACTGGAACTTCGTCATCCACACGGGTGGAGCCGTCGACTACGGGCACCGGAGGTTCTGCGATCACCTCGGTCGCTTCGACATGATCTGCACCATGGCTGCCGACGTGCTCGTCGGGCGGAGCCCGGCCGACTGGGAGCTCCAGGCGGAGGCCCTGTACGACGCCCGTTGTCCGGCCTTCGCCGATCCGCCTCTCGACGCCTGGAGATAGCCACCGAGCTCAGCCCCCCGAGGTCTACCTTCCGAAGGGGATGTGCACCCCTGCCGAGAGCCGCAGCTTGCTGCGTTCGGGTGAGGTCAGGGGAGCGGAGGCAGAGATGCGGGCCGTGGTCAGGCCGAGGCCGAGGCCGAGGCCGCCTCCTGCGGTCAGGCCGGCGTCTTCGTCGCCCAGCGGAAGCCACCCCGAGACGAGGGCAAAGGGACGCAGCTGCAGCACCGACGACGAGAAGGGGAGGCGGTGACCCAGCTCTACCCGGCCCAGCATCTCGGATGCACTGTGGGGGTTCACCTCGAGAGTCGAGCTCGCTTGGTGAGCATGGCTGTGGTCGTGTCCGTGGTGGGCAGCGGTGGTGTCGCTCGAGGTGCCGAGCGCACGGCCCCAGCCGAGCCAGGTCGTGGCTCCCGTTCTGTCCTTCATGGCGTGGACGCTCATGTAGGGCAGCAGCACGAGGTGATCGTCACCAAGGGCATCGTCGGTGGCCGTGGGCAGCTCGGCCTGCAGGCCGCCCCCGACGGACAGCGCGTCGTCGCCTACCCAGAGAAGCTCGGCGAGCACGACGCTGTTGCCCAGGCCCTGGATGTCGTCGTCTCCTGCGTAGACCACGAAGGGCATGCTGGCTTCGAGGCGCGACCAGTCGGTGGGCTGCACGACGGCGCCCACGAAGGCCTCGCCGTACCAGCCCCCTGCGGCGGTGGTGTGGCGGAGTGTGCTGGTGGCAGAGAACAGTGCGGGAGACTCGGCTCCGTCGGCAGGCATGGGGCAGCGATCGAGGCCACAGCTGGCCTGGGCGGGTGCGGCACCCATCGAGATGAACAGGGCGGCGGCCGCGAACATCGGGACGATGTGTCCCTTCCCAAGGAGGCAATCGCAGGAGGCAGGCATGGGCGCTCTGTATCGTCATGGTCGCCATTCATGGCGTGGGTGCGACAAGTTGCCACGGCGCCCCCGTCACGGTCGTCGGCTACGAATCAACCTCGGAGGAAGACCCATGCGACACCTGCTGCTCAGCCTGCTCCCCCTGTTCATCGCCGTCGGTTGTGGTGACAAGGACGATGACACCGCCGGCGGTAGCTGTAGCACCGACGAGGTCCAGTGCACCGACGCCGACGTGCTCCAGACCTGTGTCGACGGTGCCTGGGAAGACACCGAGGACTGCGCCGAGCAGGGCCTGATGTGCCACGAGGAGATGGGCCACTGCATGGAGATGGACGACGGCAAGTGACCGTGGCTCGGTTCGAGGGATAGGTCCCGAGAATGGACTCTCGGGAGACGCGCCACGGTGGCCTGCCTTCGCGTTGGCTGATCCGCTTGCGTGCCCTTCCGATGGTGGTGCTGGCAGCCCTCGCGCTGCGCAACACCGACCAGCCTGCGGTGCTCGGGACCTGCCTGGCGGCCGCCGTGCTCATCACGGCGAGCAACCTGGGCCTGCATCTCTGGGTCCGCCGAGCCGGAGAGGTTCCGGCAGGTGCTGTCGTGGCGGCGTTGGCCCTCGATGTGGCCTGGCTCACGGCTCTGCTCGGCCTGACGGGGGGCGACGCCAACCCCTTCGCGGCCACCTACACGGTGGTCGTGGTCCTGGCCGCTCTGTCGGTACCAGCGTGGGGGGCGGCGACGCTGCTGGCCCTCAGTGTGATGGCCTACGCCAGCCTCTTCTACTGGGCGCCAGCCGAGCTTCACGGCCACGATCACGCTGCCATGCGCGGGCACGTGTGGGGCATGTTCCTCGCCTACGTGGCCACCGCTGGTGGCCTCACACTGGCGGTGGAGCGCATTCGCCGGCGCTCCGAAGAGGCCTCGCGGCGTCTGGTGGCGGTTCGGGCGCGTGAGGCACGTCAGGAGCGGGTCGCCGCGCTGGCCACCTTGGCTGCGGGTGCGTCCCACGAGCTCTCGACGCCCCTGTCCACCATCCTGGTGGTCACCGGTGAGCTGGAACGCCGTCTCGAGAGCCGAGAAGATCTCGAAGATCTCGCTCTGATCCGTGAGGAACTCCTCCGCTGTGGGGAGGTCTTGGGTCAGCTCTCGGCCGGTGTGGGGGAGGGGCGTGGTGAGTCGCCGCGAGTGGTTGCTTTGTCGGCCTTGGTCGTTGGTGCCCTCCACTGAGTCGACCGCGCGCCCACCGTCGAGTCCATCGCGCCGGACGTCCGGATCCAGGTCCCGGTCGACCTGGTGGGCCAGGCCCTGCGCCGCCTCGTCGACAACGCCTGGCAGGCGGGTGCCACGACGGTTTGTATGGGAGCGGAGTGCGTCGATGACGAGGTGCGCTTCGCGGTGCGTGACGATGGGCACGGCATGAGCGCCGAGGTCCGGTCACAGGTGGGCGAGCCATTCTTCACGACCCGCCAGGCCGAAGGCGGGCGAGGCCTGGGTCTGTTCTTCGTGCGCAGCCTTGCTCACCAGCTCGGCGGGCATCTCGACATCGAGAGCACCCCAGGTGCCGGGAGCTCGGTCAGCCTGGTGCTGCCCTCCGAGGTGGGGGTCCCGTGAGTACGGAGTCAACACTGCCCGAGGAGGCGATCATCCTCGTGGTCGACGACGATGCACGTCTCCGGCCCAGGCTGGCGCGAGCCCTCCGCGATCGGGGCTTCGCCACGCTCGAGGCCGATGGTCCTGCGGCTGCGCGCGCCCTCATCTCGGAGCGCGCGACCCACTGCGTCCTCGATCTGCGCATGCCAGGGGGCTCTGGTCTGGAGCTGCTGGCTGAGCTGCGAGCCGCCCTGCCACAGCTACAGGTGGTGGTGC
>JAERSX010000036.1 GCA_016845285.1 Deltaproteobacteria bacterium
GCCCAGCAGCCACTGGGTCGCCAGCGCCCGCTACGGCAGCTGCCTGACCGGCGACGGCGCCATCCAGGCCACCGAGGACGACGTCCAGCTCGACATCGAGCTGCAGATCACAGAGGCCGCCACCGTGGCCTACCGCGTGACCGAGAAGGGCGTAGGCCCCGTCGAGGGCGCCACGGTCACCTACACCTCCGAAGCCGACGAGTGCCTGCCCAAGGGCACCCTCACCACCAACGACCAGGGCAAGGGCGCCCACAAGGTCGGCTCGGGCAAGCACTTCTTGGTGGTGCAGGCAGATGGCTACGCCATCCATCGCCAGTCCCTGACCGTGTCGGCAGGGGAGAACCAGCTCGTCGAGGTGGAGCTCAAGCCCACCAAGATCAAGCTCGAAGAGAAGAAGATCGTCATCCTCGAGAAGGTGTACTTCGAGACAGCCAAGGCGGTCATCAAGCCCGTGTCCTTCGAGCTCCTCGACGAGGTGGCGACCACGCTCGTGGCCAACCCGCAGATCGGCAAGGTCGAGGTCAGCGGTCACACCGACTCCCGGGGCTCCGACAGCTACAACCTCAAGCTCTCCGACGACCGGGCCAAGGCCGTGCTCGAGTACCTCACCAACCGCGGCGTCAAGCCCGAGCGCCTCGTCGCTCAGGGCTACGGAGAGACCCTGCCCATCGCCTCGAACCGCACCGACTCGGGCCGCGCCCAGAACCGCCGCGTCGAGTTCACCATCCTCGGCGAGCACGCCAGCCGTGCCGCCCTTCAAGCCGCCGAGGGCGGCGAGAGCAACGAATGATTCCCCCCTTTTCGAGGACTCCTCCCATGCGTCCCATCGCTCTCATCCCCTTCCTCCTCGCGTCCGGCACCGCCCTGGCCGAGGGCACCGAGCAACTGGGCGTCCAGACGGTCCAGGACGGCTCCATCGTCTTCGTGGACATCCTGAACAGCAGCAGCGAGGTCTTCACCTACGAAGGCCTCGGCCGCATCCAGGTGAACGGCCCCGATGGCTCCGATCTCGGCCTCTTCAGCAGTGGCGAGGTCGTCGTGCCCACCGCCGGTGACGGCGCCTACCAGGTCGAGTTCCTCGCCTGGCAGACAGAGGGCTGGGACATCACGGTCGAGGGCGCACTCTCCGGCCTCGGCCGGGTTCACGCCTACGAGTGGAACCTCGACGCCCAGGAGTACACCGAGGACGTGGCCTTCGACGGCAGCTTCTTCGCCCTGGTGCAGGCAGGAGGGCCGGAGCACACCAACACCATCGAGATGCAGGCCGAGGGCCTCGCTGGCTACCAGTGGAAGATGGCCGCCAACTCGGCGGGGGTCGAGGGCGCCGATGGCCGCAGCCAGGCCGACCTCGAGAGCAGCTACGTCCCCGAGTACCCCATCTACCTGCAGCCGCCGGAGATCGCGACGCACACCGTCCAGGAGCCTGTGGCGGGCGAGCTGACACTGGTCGGAGGCACGCTGGAGTGCGACTCCCTCGCACCGGGCGAGACCACCGGCACCTTCATCTTCGAGAGCGACGTGGAGGGCAGCTACCACATCGTCTGCGACCTCGACGGTGACGGCGACTTCGACCTGTCGAGCGACGACGATCTGACCCTGTCGGGTGAGGCCGTCGTGGGCGAGAACACGCACGAGTGGGACGGCGCCGACAACGGCGGCAATTGGGTCGGCCCAGGTGCCTACGACTGTCAGCTCACCATCACGGTGGGTGAGTTCCACTACGTGGCCGATGACATCGAGACCTCGTTCTCGGGCATCCGGATGTTCCAGGTGGACAGCGCGGGCATCCGCTCACCGCTGAACATGTTCTGGAACGACACCGCCGTGCAGGATCGTGCCCTCGACATGCCGAACGGCGAGAAGGGCCTGGTCACCTCGGGCAGCGATGGCATGTCCTCGGGCCCCTACTCCGACTCGTTCAGCCCCAACCGCAATGCGCGCTCCTGGGGAGCCTTCCAGGAGTCGGGCAAGGGCAACGTCAGCCTGCTCGACACCTACGTCTGGCTCGCTGAGAGCACGAGCGGGAAGATCGACGTCAACATCATCGATCCCGATCTGGACACCGACGGTGACGGGATCAGCGACATCGAGGAGCTCTGCGAGCTGGGCACCGATCCCTACGAGGTGGCCGGCTACTTCCGGGGGGGCTGCACCACGGCTCCCAAGGCGGTGGCCCCGGCGGCTGCCTTGCTCGCGTTCATGGGCCTCATCGGCCTTCGCCGCCGCGAGGACTAGCCGCGAGGACCAGCCGCCGCGCTGCCCCGCGCTGATTAGGGTCCTCCCCCGCCTGGGAGGCCCCGTGTCGCGCGTGCTGTTCGCCCTTTCCGCCCTCGCCCCCACCCTGACATCGCTCGCCTGTTCCGGCTCCAAGGCGCCCGAGCCTGCCGCTGTTGCGGGCGTGGCGCGGAGCTTCCAGGTGGTGCACGTCAACGACACCTACCGGATCGAGGGCGTGGCCGGCGCCGGTGGGATGGCACGGGTGCGGGCGCTCCGGGCCTCGCTTCCTGGAGAGGTGCTGCTCACCCACGGCGGCGACTTCCTGGGTCCGAGCTTCCTCGGCCGCACCTTCGATGGTGAGCAGATGGTCGACGTCATGAACCTGCTCGACGGCAAAGACGGCTCCGAAGCTGCCGAAGGTGCCGAAGGTGCCGAAGATCGGCTGATGTTCGTGACCTTCGGCAACCACGAGTTCGATGACGACGACATGGACGACGTGCCCCTGCTCCAGGCCCGCATGGACGAGAGCGAGTTCGGCTGGCTCGACAACGGCATCAGCTGGGCCCAGAACGACGTGGGAGAGAGCGTGCTCTTCCACGAGCGCCTGAGCCCCACGGCGCTGGTCACAGCCAACGGCGTGAAGGTCGGCGTCTACAGCCTCACCATCGACAAGAGCCAGCCCGCCTACGTGACCGGCTTCGCCGAGCCGGTCGAGGCCGCCCGCACCGCCATCGAGGGCCTGCGGAGCGAAGGCGCCGAGGTGGTCATCGGCATCACCCACCTGGCCATGGACGACGACCTCGCCGTGCTCGAGGAGCTCGGAGAGGACGGCCCCGACGTGGTCTTCGGGGGCCACGAGCACCACGCCCAGTCCGCCGAGGCCCCCAAGGGCTCCGGCCGCTTCGTGCACAAGGGCGACGCCGATGCCTTGAGCGCAGTCGTCGCCACCGTGGACATCGCCGCGGACGGCACGGTCTCGGTGAACGCCGAGCTCCGCCGGCTGGATGCCGACGCCCCGGCCGACGAGGTGGTCCAGGCCCGGGTCGATGCGTGGCTGGACCGCCACGAGGTCGCCTACTGCCGAGAGTACTTCGACGGCGAGGATGGCTGCCTCGGCAAGAAGCTCACCACGACGAACACGATGTTCGAGGCCGAAGAGCTCGTCATCCGACGCTTCGAGACCAGCCTCGGTAGCTACGCCGCCGATCTGGCGCTGGCCCACTACGCACCACAGGGCGCCCAGGTCGCCTTCCTCAACTCGGGCTCGATGCGCCTCAACCAGAACCTGCCGGCGGGCAGTCCGGTCACCCAACAGCTCGTCGAGGAGCTGCTGCCCTACCCCAGCGGCATCGTGCTCCTCGAGCTCGACGGCGCCACCCTCCAGGCCGTGATCGACCACGCCGTCGAGGACTGGACGGGCAATGGCCACTGGCTCCAGCTCGCCGGCATGGCCTGGCGCCACGATCCCGACAAGGGCAAGGCCACCGACCTCCACCTGCTGACGCCCGAGGGGCCCGTCAAGGTCAAGCCCGACACCGTCATCAAGGCCGCCGTGATGGAGTACCTGGTCAACACCAAGTACGACCAGGACGGCTACACGATGCTGAAGCCCGACATGGTGATCGCCGAGGACGACATCGATCTCAAGGGGCTGCTGAGGGCAGACTTCGCGGCCAACGAGGCGACCGGGATCTCACCGGCGGTCCGAGGGCGCATCTGCATCGAAGGGTACGACCGGCCAGAGGTCTGTCTGCTGGACTGAGGGCTCCTCAGACCCGCCCGAACACCAGGCTTCCGTTGCTCCCACCGAACCCGAAGGCGTTGGTGAGCGCGTGCTCCAGCTGCGCCGCCCGCGCCTCGTGGGCCACGTGGTTGAGGGCACAGGTGGGGTCG
>JAERSX010000037.1 GCA_016845285.1 Deltaproteobacteria bacterium
CTCACCGACCGTCCCCGCTACGAGCCCGGCGACGTGGTTCAGTTCCGCGCCTTGGTGCTGGGCCAGGATGGTCAGGGGCCCCTGGGCGACCGGGTGGGCCGCTGGCAGCTCCGGGATCCCGACGCTCGACTGGTCTACGAGACCCGTGAGCAGACCGACGACTGGGGCGTGAGCGTGGGCGACTTCCCCCTCGCTCACGATGCGACCCAGGGCACCTGGACCCTCCGCTGGGAGACCGGTGCCGATCACGGTGAGCAGGCTCTCGTCGTGGCCCCCTTCACCCTGCCGCGTGCCGAGCTCGAGGCGTGGACCGTGGATGGCTGGCATGCGGTGGGAAGCCGCCCCCGCATCCAGGGCCGCCTTCGGTCGCTCGCTGGCGTCCCCCTCGCGGACGCCCCCGTGACGCTCGCCCTGCGCGCAGACCCTTCATGGCCCCTTCCCCTGGCGTGGAATGATCCGGAGCAGGCCCACACCGATGGGGAGGGGGCCTTTTCTATCGAGCTCGACGAGGTGCCAGACGACCTGGCGGGGCTGCTGCGCCTCGGCGCGACGCTGTCGGCGACCACGCCCACCGGCGAGCGCGTGACCACGGAGCTCGACCTGGTGTTGAGCCGCGACTCCATCGCGGTGGACGGGCTGACCGAGCTGGGCGACGGCCTGGTGCCCGAGCTCTCCAATCGGATCTACCTGCGGGTCAGTGACCCCGTGGGCGTGCCCCTTGTCGACACCGAGGTCGTCTTGCGCAACGCCTGGGACCCGCGGGATCCGGGCCGAACCCTGCGCACGGACGCCGACGGTGTGCTGGCAGCCAACGTCGATCCGGGCCAGCCCGTACAGGTCGTGGTGCCGCCGCGTCCGGTCCGCGCCCCGTCCACGCTGCTGCAAGCATCCGCCGTGGTCCTCGAAGATCTGGGGACCCTGGTGGGTGGTGCTCCGGATGTGGCCGAGGCGCTGACCGAGGCTCTGGTCAGGGTCGATGAGGCCTGTGGGTGGTGGGCCCGCGCGGACACCCAGGTGACCTACGGGATGACCGCGTTCGGTGGCCGCGTGGTGGCGGTGAGCCCGGCGTCGAGTGATCGCGACGCCTGCCTGGCCGATCAGCTGGAGGGAGAACCCCTGGCAGACGGTGTCTACGCCGTGAGGGTGGGCTGGCGCCGCGACCCCTCCCGTCCCCGGCTGGCGCATGGGCTGGTGGCCGCCGGTGCGGTGCCCCCGCGGGTGACGCGCTTGCTCGAGGCGGCGCTGCCGCGTGCGGAGGGCTGCATCCAAGGGCGGGTCGAGGCCGCTCAGGATCCCCTGGTCTTCCGGTGGTCGGGGGGGGCCGGTGAGCGCGCTGTGCGGGTGGTTCGCTGGACCGGGGGACCGAGCTGGCCCGAAGCTGGCTGCATCGCGGGCGCCTTGTCCGGCCTGGAGCTGGAGGAAGAGGCCGAGCTCGCCGCTGCGGTGCAGGGCGTGATCCGCCTGGACGTCGTGTTGCCCGAGGCACCCCTCGCAGAGCTCGAGCCCCAGGGGCGCACCACCACCGCCTTCGAGTACCTCGTGACGGTGGAAGGCCACGGGCAGACCACCTGGCGGGTCGGCCCTGGCAGGGCTCCCAGCCTGAGGCTGCGCCCCGAGCAGGTGCGCCTCCAACCTGGCGAGATCTTCGCCGTGGCCCTGCTTCGCGGACCGGACTTCTCCGGCGATCTGCCCGCCGAGATCGAGGTCCGGACGGCGCGAGGCAGCACGCGCTGCGCCCGCACCGAGGCGCTCCGTGACCCCGACACCCACGCGGGATGCCCCGACCCTGGAGCCACCGACCGCTTCGTGCTCCAGGCCCCCGACAGTCCGGGGCTCGTGCGCTTGGAGGCTGGGGGAGCGGTGTCCATGGTCTACGTGGTCCCACCGGCTGGCCACGACCTCGTCCTGTCCATGGACGAGACGGTGTACCGACCGGGTCGGGTGGCCACGCTGACCGTTCAGACCGGGGTGCCGGCGGTGGTCAGCCTGGCGGGTGTCGACGCGTCCATGGGGGCCATCGCTTCACTTCCCGAGCCCGATGCCCTGGCGCGCCTGAGCCTCGACGGACGGGTGCGGGCACCCGTGCTGGGCGCCTTCGATGCCCTGGCGCTGACCAGCGGGGCCATCTCTGGCGAGAACGCCGCCCTCGCCACCATCCAGCGCCTCGAGCTGCAGGCTGGGGCATGGTCGGAGGCTTCCCCGGTGACGGCCGAGGGCCGCGTGGAGCTCGATCTCGACGGCGCCAGGCGAGCGGTGGTGTACCAGGTGGTGCGGCGCGTTCGGTCGCGCATCAGCGGCCTCGAGTCCCTCGACCCCGTGGCCTATGCACGCATCTGGGATGCCGAAGCCGCCCATGTCACCGATCCCTTTGGCCGACACCCCACCCTTGCCAGCCTGCCCGACGGGCTCCTCGGCATCGCCGACCCCCGCGTGGTGGTGGTCGACGCCAGCAGACTTCCCGAGGATCAGGAGCCCTGGATCCCCTTCGTGCGGAGACCTGACTCATGAGCCACTTCGACAGCAACCTGGTTCCGCGTGTGGTGGGCGGCGGCTTGGTGATCTTCCTCAGCTTCGCCACTGGCAGCATGATCTTCGGGCTGCTCGACGCCACCGTCGGACCCCCGCAGGCGTCGACCGACATCACCGAGGTCCCTGATCGCTTCGTGGAGGTCCTGCTGAAGCAGCACGAGGATGCCCGGCCAGACCTTGGCCGGGCATCCAAGGCGAAGCGTGAAGAGGGGAGGGTGGCGAAGATGGACGCTGGCGAGGGTGGGCTCCTCATGGG
>JAERSX010000038.1 GCA_016845285.1 Deltaproteobacteria bacterium
GCTCCGCACGGCCAGGCGGCCCTCGTCGCTGAAGTGGACCCGGGCCTGCCGTCCTTGGGGCAGGATGACGTCGGACACGCCGTCTCCGTCCACGTCGGACACCACCACTGGAGGCAGCTGCACGGTGGCTCGCAGGGCCCCGCCTCCGGCAGAGTCTCGGCCACCCAGCTCACCCTCCAGCTGCAAGGGGATGCGCCCCTCCCAGGCCGTTCCGTCCACCGAAGTGGCTCGGAGGCTGCCGGCGTGCACGTGGATCAGCTCGGCCACACCGTCACCGTCGAGGTCGTGCGCCACGTCTGCAGCGGCTGGTGTGGTGGGACCCAGGGCCGCCAAGGGCGACGGTGCTGCGACCAGCAGCTCGGGCTCGTTGCCGTCGAATCGGAGGGGACCTGCTCCCCCGACGCCGAGGATGCCGCCTTGAATGTCCCACCATGCGGCCGCCGTGCCCAGGTCGCGCACCTCTCGGCCCTCCTCGCGACCCACTTCATCGAGATGCACGATGGTGAGCACCGCCGCCTCAGGGCCAGAGTTGGTGGGGGGGTGACTGACGAAGACCACCTCGTCGCGCCCGTCAGAATCGACCTCACCGAAGTGCACCGACCGAACGTGGGGCGGTAGCTCGAGAGGTATGGCGACCAGCGGCATGCACAGGCTCCCGGGAACCGATCCCACACGGCGCTATCATGACCCCGGAACCAGGGTGGCCATGCCGAGCGGAACGGAAGCGGACGGACCGAGCGAGCTGACAGACCTCGCAGACGACGCCCTCGACAACCTCATCCACCAGTTTGCGCGTCCACTGGACTTCCTGCGCGAGCTGGTGCAGAACAGCATCGATGCGGGCACGCCCCGTATCGAGGTCCACATCGCCTACGAAGCGGTCGCCGACGACAACGCTCAGGAAGCTTCAGGCGGGAGCGGCGCTGGTGTGGCCAGCATCCGCTTCGAGGACTGGGGAGAGGGAATGGACGAGGCGATCATCGATCGCCAGCTCACGCGCATGTTCTCGTCCACCAAAGAAGACGACCTCACCAAGATCGGTAAATTCGGGATCGGCTTCACCTCCATCTTCGCCATCCAGCCCGACGCGGTGCTGCTGCGCACCGGGCGCCACGGCGAAGCCTGGGAGCTGCTCTTCCACGCCGACCGAAGCTTCGACAAGGTGCGTCTCGACAAGCCCATCGACGGCACCAAGATCACTCTGTACAAGCGGATGAACGCCGACGAGATCGGCCCGTTCTGCCACGAGGCCCGCTACGTGCTCCAGTACTGGTGCGAGCACTCGAACGTGCCGGTGAGCTTCTGGGATCGCACCGCCGAGGCGCCCGTCGAGTCCGAGCTGGCCGCCGACCCCTTCGCGGCCTTCGAGGAGGCTCCCCACGCCACCTTGCATGGCCCGGTGCAGGTGGATCGGCCCTTGGCCCTCGACAGCCCCCTGTCCCTGGAGCGGGTCAGCGACGGTGTCACCGTGCTCGTGGGGGTGAGCGACACACCGGTCTACGGCTTCTACAACGGCGGCCTGACCCTCATCACCACCCGTGATCGGGAGACCCTGGGCGACTGGGAACACCGGCTGGGGCACCTCTCCATCAAGGTGAAGTACGACCGCCTCGAGCACACGCTGACCCGGGACAACGTGCTGCGCGACGTGCACTTCGACAAAGCCATGAGGGTGGTGGTCGAGGCCACCGAGGCGCTGGCAGAGGCGCTCATCACGCGCGTGCGGAAGTGCGTGGAGAGCGGCGAGGACCCTGGCCCCTGGCACGGGTACCTGGCCGAGGAGTGTCGGGCCTCCGACCTCCACCGGCGTCGCGAGGATTTCGCGACCGAGCTCGTGTTCGCCGACCATCTGGGCCGCTCCTGCACCCTGGCCGAGGTGGAGAAGGCCGAGGAGGCCCACGGCCTGGTCCTCCTCGATCCTGGCCCGGGTCCGCTGGCCGACGCACTGGAGGCCATGAAGGTGTTGCTGCTGGCCAGCGCACCCGGCACGCGAGCCCTCCTCGATGCGACCTGGAAGCCGCCGCTCATCCCCTTCTTCCGGCAGCACCGCACGGCCATCCCGGCCAACGCCATCTTCCTGCTGCCCGAGGTCCTCGATCCGACGTCGCTGGGCGGCCCGACACGACGCATGTTCGAGACGGCTCAGCTCCTCGTGAAGACCACCATGGGCCGTCGCCTGTCCCTCCAGCTCGGGCGCTTCGAAGACAGCCTCGCTCACTCCCTTCCCCTGGCCATCGAGGGCCCCGCCGAGGGGGGGGTCTTCCGCCGCCCCGACACCCGAGGCTGGGTGCTGCGCCTCCCCACCGCGATGCGCGCGCGCTGTCTGCTGGTCAACCCCGCTCACCTCACCTTCGTGGCCCACAGCGCGGTGGCAGCCGAGGCGCCCGAGGTGGCGGCCCTGGGCCTCGTACAGGCCATCCTCCTCGAGGAGGGAGCCGTGGACGGCAAGGTCTACGATCGCCTCCTCGTGGAGGCTGGCCGCCAGCTCACCATCGCGGCCGAGAGGCAGCCATGAGCGCCATCGAGGGTCTGATCGCTCGGAGCCGCACTCCGGGCACCTTCGTGGAACGTCGCCGCTTCACGCTGGCCAAGGACAAGGCCATCGAGAAGATGCGGGAGTACGCCCTGCGCGATCCCCGTGGATATGTCCTGGAGCTCATCCAGGGGGCGGTCTTCGCCGGCGCCACCTACATCGCCGTGGATGTCTCAAAGGACCAGGTGCTGGTGGCCTGGGTGGATGGCAAGCCCCTCGGC
>JAERSX010000039.1 GCA_016845285.1 Deltaproteobacteria bacterium
CCGACACGTCCAGCTACCAGCGCTACTTCGCGCTGCCGGAGGCCTCGGGCAGCGAGGACTACTACGCGCTGACCTACGGCAACGGCCTGTTCCTCTCCATCTCGACGGAGGACGCGGCCTCGCTGGAGGTGGGCGGCGACCAGCACACCTGGCTGGACGAGGTGCTCTCCACGACCTGGGACGGCGACACGCGGAGCCACACATGGGTGTTCGCGGGCTACCACCACCCGTCCTACGACGCAGGCCAGCGCTTCGCCGACGAGACCATCCTCTGGCGCGACCTCACGGCCTCCTTCGATGGGCGCGTCGACCTCGTCTTCATGGCCCACGAGCACCTCTACCAGCGCTTCCTGCCCTTGAGCTACGACGCCATCTTGTCCGATGAATACGGCGTCTCCGACGGACAGGGGGTCGGCTACATCGTCCTCCCAGCGTCGGGTGGAGGCGCCCAGAGCGGACAGCTGGTGTCCCCCGACGGGCCCGAGGGCTACCACCGTGCGTTGCTGGCCTACCCCGAGGTGGGCGAGGCCCAGAGCCACGTCGAGGCCTGGCACGGCTACGTCATCGTCGACATCGATGGACCGACCGCGACAGTGGGGGCCTGGCGCCTGCCCGAGGAGTCGGGTGACGCCCACGTGCTGGAAGACGAATTCGAGCTGAGGAGACCTGATGAGTGACGCGCACGCCACCCACATTCAACGGCTGCGCGAGAGCCTGGAGGGGGTCATCCTCGGCAAGTCCGAGGTCATCGAGCTGCTGATGGTGGGGGTGCTGGCAGGCGGACACGTCCTGCTGGAGGACGTCCCCGGTGTGGGAAAGACCACCCTGGCCAAGGCCCTGTCCACGGCCCTGGGGCTCGACTTCTCCCGAGTCCAGTTCACCCCCGACCTGCTGCCCGGCGACATCGTGGGCTCACAGGTCCTCAACCCGACCGATGGCAGCTTCCGGTTCCTCGCGGGCCCCGTGTTCACCGAGGTCCTCCTGGCCGACGAGATCAACCGGGCCTCACCGCGCACCCAGTCGGCGCTCCTGGAGGCCATGAGCGAGGGCCAGGTGACCATCGAGGGCCAGACCTACCCTCTCAAGCAGCCCTTCTTCGTGCTCGCCACCCAGAACCCCGTCGACTTCCAGGGCACCTACCCCCTCCCAGAGGCGCAGCTCGATCGCTTCTTGATCCGCCTGTCGCTGGGCTACCCCAGCCACGCCCAGGAGCTGGACATGCTCTTCGCCCACCAGCGGAGTCATCCCCTGGACGGCATGGAGGCGGTGATGGATCGAGCGCAGCTGCTGGCGCTGCAGGAGGCGGTGCGGTCGATCCACGTGACCCGCGAGGTCGGCGACTACCTGATCCGCCTCGTCGAGGGCACCCGACGCCACGACAAGGTCGACCTGGGCATCTCCCCCCGTGGCTCTCTGGCGTGCTTCCGCACCGCCCAGGCGCGCGCCCTGGTCCATGGCCGGGACTACGTCAGCCCTGACGATCTCCAGGCGCTCGCGGTGCCCACGATGGCCCACCGTCTCATCCTGGCCCCCGAGTCTCGGTACGGAGGGAAGACCCCCGCCGACATCATCGACGAAGTGCTCGCCGACACCGCGGTCCCCGGGTGACGCGCTTCCTCGACTGGCTCGCGAACGTCAACTTCGCGCGGCTCAACTACATCCTGATCCCCGACACCCCCGAAGACCTGGACAGGGCCCGGGCGTCGTGGGCGGGCCGCTACATCGGGAGGCCCGTCCTCTGGCTCTACGGCGCGCTCTCCCGCGAGGGGCGGGTGGTGTTCGTCCTGGCCATGTTCGTCATCATCGGCAGCCTGGACGTGAACCAGAGCAGCAACCACATGCTCGCCTCGCTCCTGGCGGGCGCCCTGGTCGCATCGCTGGCCGCCCGTCGGTGGTTCGCCATGGGTGACGTGAGCCTGGACATCGAGGCACCCAGCCGGGTCACGGCCGGACACGAGGTGCAGGTCCGCATCAAGCTGACCAACCGGGGCCCCCGCACCTACGGTGCCCTCCAGCTCGAGCGGCCCTTCTTGTCGTGGGACGGAAGCTGGATGGGCCCGCCCTTGTCCATGGACGGGCTGCCTGCTCACCACGCACACACCCTGCAGACACGGGCCCGCTTCGACGCCCGCGGCCGTCACTACCTGGACTCCTTCGTCGTGGCCGAGGCGCTGCCCATGCGACTCGCGCTCGGGCCGGGACGCCGCTCCAACGGCACCCCCTTCCTGGTGGTTCCCCGGGTGGCCCCGGTGGATCACCTGCGGCTGAGCATGATCCCGCGCTTTCAGCCCGGAGGCGTGCCCCTGGCATCGAAGACCGGCGAGTCCTCGGAGCTCTACGGCCTCCGGCCCTACCGAAGGGGAGACCGCCTGCGCGATCTCCACGCTCGCTCCTGGGCCCGCACCGGCAAGCCCGTCGTGCGCGAGTATCAGCAGGAGTACTTCACCCGGGTGGGCGTCTTCCTCGACACCGATCTGAGCGACACCAGCGAGCGTGCCTTCGAGGCCGCCATCTCCCTGGCCGCCGGCATCGTCCTGCACCTGTCCCGCGGCGAAGCCCTCATCGATCTTCTGGTCACCGGCGACGAGCTGCACGCCCTCACCGTGGGCCGCAGCCTCGGCACCTTCGAGCAGGCCCTCGATCACCTCGCGTGCGCACAGCCAGGCCCACCCTTCGATCGTGCGAGGACCCTGGGGCTGCTGACGCCCTACCTCGGCCGCCTGTCGAGCGTGGTGCTCGTGGTCAACCACTGGGACCCACCCAGGCAGAGGCTGGCCCAGGCCATGCGCACCCGCGGCGTGGCCGTGAAGACCGTGGTGATCGGGGACTCCCCGACAGCCGTGGGTCGAGACCTCAGCCATGTGTCCATCGAGCAGCTCGAAGGCGACGCGGGGCTCTCCCTGTGAGGTCGCGCGCGCTGCTCACCCTTGGCCTGGCCCTCCTGGGGGCCCTGCACCTGTCGGTCACCGGTCAGCTCTTCGTGCCGCTCCTCTCGGTCCTCCTCGCTGGAGCAGCCACCCTCGCCGGGCCCCGTCTCAGCCTGCACCAGGCCAGCCAGGCGCTGGTGCTGGTGGCCACCGTCGGCCTCGTCTTCGCGGCCGCCTTCCTCGACCCGCCACGACCCACCGACCTCGGCGGACCCAAGCTCCAGTACGTGGTCTTGTCTGGGACCGCGCTGCTGACCGTGGCCACCCGCCTCTGGATGCACGACCCCGAGCGAGGCCACGGCGCCACGCAGGTCATCGGCCTGCTCGTCTTCTACGCCTGCGGTCGGGTCGACTCGGCCCTCTACCTGCCGCTGGTCGTCGCCTGGGTGAGCCTGGCCTGGCTCCACCACAGCTGGCGCAGCGATGTGCCCCTGGGCCCCACCCGCCGTCACTGGCTGGCCGGCGCCGTGCTGGTGGTGGTGACCGGCTCCCTCGCGAGCGCCAGCACCCTCGGGCTTCGCACCGCCTACAGCCACGCAGACGCCCTGTTCATGGAGTGGAGCGGCGGGAGCGCCGAGACCGGCTTCGGAGCGGGCGCCTTCCACCTGGGCTCCATGAACGGGATGCTGCAGTCCAACGAGGTGATCCTCCGCATCCACGGACGGAGCGGATCCCACCTCCGCGGTCAGACCTACACCGAGTACATCGG
>JAERSX010000040.1 GCA_016845285.1 Deltaproteobacteria bacterium
ATCAGGATGCTGGCTCGAAGGAGTGCGCGGCTCATGTGCCCTCCGCGACGAGCTCGGCGATCTCGCTCAGGAGACGGTCACTCTCGGAGCCCAGATCGAGCGAATAGTGGATGAGCCGAGGCCGCCCCTCCCGGTCGATGAGCATGAAGTACCACTTCTCGGCGCCGTAGGCGTCGGCCACGTCGGCCTCGCCGGTGTCCTGGAGGACCGGCAGGGTCACGTCATCGCCTACGAGCTCGCCGATCTCCTCGGCGGCGCTCTCGAGGTTGATCAGGATGAGCTCCACATCACCCCAGTCGGGGGATGCGGTCTCGACGATGTCCTGGAGAGACGCAGCCTGCGCCTGACAATGGGGTCACGTCGCGAGGGCCCAGTAGATGACCAGCACCTGCCCCATGAGCGCGTCGCGGGTGTAGGTCTGGCCGTATGTGGGCGAGTTGGGGTTCTGATCGACGAGGCTGAAGTCGGGGATCTGCGCGAGGTCCTGGCCACAGTCGTCCTGGGCATGGATCGGGCTGCTGGCCACCAGCGTGAGGAGGAGGGCGCAGGTCATGACGAGGGTACGAACGAGGCTGGACATGCAGGGTGTATAGCACCGGATCGAGCCGTTCGAATCGGCGTCTTCGATGGCATTGAAGGCGGAACGGCTTGCGACCGCTGCAGAGGGTGGACATCATGTAGTGGTGGCCGGCTCGGCCATCGGCGAAAAGGGGACAGGCCCTCAGCGGGGGGAGACATGGGCAGACCTGCCTGGGTGGAGATGTGCGTGCTCCCCACCGTGCTGCTCGTCAGCGTGGGAGGTACCGTCGCTGCGGTACGGGCTGGTCTGAACGAGGTCGTCGCGGTCGGGGGGACGACGCTCCTGGCCGGTGTCGGCCTGACGGTGGCCCAGTGGTGGACGAGCCAGGATCGCGCGGGCTTCGTGGCCCACTTCGCGCGAGAGGCGGGCACCGACCTGCTCCATCTGGTGGTCTCCAACGGCGTGGTCAACGCCACCTTCAAGACCTTGGCCTTCGCGGCTCTGTTGGCGCTGGCGGCCCACACCACCGGCGTCTGGTGGCCCCACGAGTGGCCCTTGCTGGTGCAGCTCGCCATCGCGATGGTGGCGGGCGAAGCGGCCTTCTACACGGCCCACCGCCTCGCCCACGAGGTGCCCCTGCTCTGGCGAGTGCACGCTGTCCACCACAGCTCCGAGCAGCTGACGGTGCTGAGCTCCGGCCGC
This sequence comes from Deltaproteobacteria bacterium, assembly GCA_016845285.1. GTDB lineage: Bacteria > Myxococcota_A > UBA796 > UBA796 > UBA2385 > BH17. The sequence continues at coordinate 1,223 of JAERSX010000040.1, forward strand.
AACCACCCCCTCAATGCGCTGGTCAGCTACGCGGCCCAGGCCCTGCCGGCCCTCTTCCTGGGCGCTGGCCCCGAGGTGCTCGTCGCGCTCTCGGTCTTCACCACGGTCCACGGCATGTTCCAGCACGTCGACCTCCGGCTCCGCTTCGGGCCGCTGAACAAGGTCTTCGCCACCTCGGTGGTGCACCACTGGCACCACTCGGCCGTGCCCAGCGAGGGAAACAGCAACTACGGCAGCAACCTGGTGCTCTTCGATCTGCTCTTCGGTACGTGGCGGGTGCCTGAAGGCGGCGAGCGTCCCGCGCGCCTGGGTCTGGACAGCCTGAGGCTGCCTCGGAGCTACCTCGCCCACCTGGTCGTGCCCTTTCGCTGGGCTCGGTTCCAGGTGAGCTCGGCAGAGCCTGGGGTGCCGGAGCTTCGGCAGGAGTAGCCTGCGAGCGATGCTCGCCCTCCCCATCGACTCCGTGCTGCCCGAGGTGTGCGCGGCTCTCTCCTCGCGGTCGGCCGTGGTGCTCACCGCTCCAGCAGGCTCCGGAAAGACCACCCGGGTGCCTCCGGCCCTGCTGGACGCGGGCCTGGCGGGAGACGGCAAGGTGGTGGTGCTGCAGCCGCGGCGGGTGGCGGCCCGGCTCGTGGCCCGACGCATCGCCCAGGAGCGCGGCGTGAGGTTGGGAGAGGAGGTGGGCTACCAGGTCCGCTTCGACCGTCGCAGCGGGCCTTCCACCCGCATCGAGGTGGTCACCGAGGGGCTGCTCCTGCGTCGGCTCCAGGTGGATCCAGAGCTGTCGGAGGTGGGGGTGGTGGTGCTCGACGAGTTCCACGAGCGGAGCCTGCACACCGACCTCGCCTTGGCCCTTCTCCACGAAGTGATCGAGGTCCTCCGGCCCGATCTCCGTCTGGTGGTCATGTCGGCCACGCTGGATGCCGAGCCCGTGGTGGCCTGGCTGGGCGGCCCGTCCCGCTGCGCCCATGTCCACGCTCCCGGCCGGACCTTCCCGCTCGAGCTGCGTCACGCACCGCGCCGTGACGAGCGGCGCAGCCCGGTGCGGGTGGCTCAGGGCGTCCGGGCGGCCCTCGACACCGTGCCCGACGGCCATGTGCTCGCGTTCCTGCCAGGGCTGGGCGAGATTCGTGCCACCGCCGAGCGTCTCGACACCCTCGGTGTTCCTGTGCTGCCGCTCCACGGTCGCCTCAGCGCTGCGGAGCAGGATCGCGCGCTGGCTCCGAGTGCCGTGCGCAAGGTGGTGCTGGCCACCAACATCGCGGAGACCTCGGTGACGCTCCCCGGCGTGCGAGCCGTGGTCGACAGCGGTGAGGAGCGGGCACCTCGCTTCGTGCCCGCCTGGCAGAGCACCCGGCTGGTG
>JAERSX010000041.1 GCA_016845285.1 Deltaproteobacteria bacterium
GTCCCTCTCCTTGTCCACCGGCTGCCTCGTGGGACAGAAGAAGTTCGACGCCGAGCTCGCCCGGGCCGACTCCGCCGAGGCCTCCCTCGCGGCAGCCGGAGCCGAGCTCGAGGCCTGCCGGGCCGAAGCCGCAGGCCTGAGCGCCGACCTCGCCCAGGCCCAAGCACGGGGCGACGAGCTCGATGGCCTGGCGAAGGGCCTCGAGGCCCAGAACAGCGCGCTCCACGAGCAGCTCACGGCCCTCGAGACCCTCATGAGCGAGCTGTCGGCGCGCAGCCGCAAGACCAAGACACAGAAGGCCGACCTCGAGGCCCTTGTGGCCGAGCTGCGCAGCAACACCGACGCGGCCCGCACCGAGGCCGAGGCGGCCCGGGCCCGCATCACCGAGCTCTCCGAGGCGGCCCGCGTGGAGGCGGAGGCCGCTCAGGCCCGCATCGCCGAGCTCGAGGCCGAGAAAGACGCTCTGGCCGAGAAGACCGCCGCCTATGACGCCCTCGTGCACTCACTGAAGGACGAGATCTCGGCCGGCCAGGTCCAGATCACCGAGCTCTCCGGCAAGCTCACCGTCAACCTGTCCAACGCCATCCTCTTCGACAGCGGTGCCACCGTCCTCAAAGACGACGGCCAGGCCGCCCTCGGCAAGGTGGCGGGCGTGCTCGCCAAGGTGGAGGATCGCGAGATCCGCGTCGAGGGCCACACCGACGACGACGCCGTGCGCGCCGGGGCCTCCTTCGCCGACAACTGGGCGCTCTCCGCGCTCAGGGCCAGCGGTGTGGTCAGCTTGCTCGTGGCCGAGGGGGTGGACCCCACGAACATCGCGGTGGTGGGCTACGGCGCGCACCGTCCGGTGGTCGCCAACGACTCGGCAGAGGGCAAGGCCGCCAACCGTCGCACGGAGATCGTGCTCGTCCCCCGCCTCGACGGGGAGTGATGCACGGGCCCACGGCCCCGTAGGAACCGCACCGGGGTGGCAGCGAGCGCTTCAGTCCCGCGAACACCTCGTGCGAGGCGCTCAGTCCACCCGCTGGTGGTGACCGACGAGGCTGGTGAACTCCACGGTCTGTGGGCCGTCCTCCCCCTCGTACTCGACGTGGGTGACGGCGCTGACGTCGTGCCGCTCGACCCCATCGGGGTGGGTGATCACCTTGGTGCTCTGCTTCCAGCCCGTGATCAGGTTGTCCTGGGTGACGTTCGTCATCATGGAGAGATCGTTGCTGGTCAGCTCCTCCTGGTAGGTCCAGGTGCCCGGAGAGGTCTCGGTCATGAAGGTGACGGCTCCGTCGATGTCGATGAAGTAGGCGCCCATCGAGCCGTCCTCCTCGATCATCACCCCCTCGTTGAACTCCATCGAGTGGGTCCAGGTGCCACCGTCCATGTCGTTCTGCACGTCTACGAGGGCACGGTCGTCCTCGATGCGGGGGTTGCTCCCCACCGCCACATCGGTCCAGGTCATCGCCTCGACGGGTGTGTCGGTCGCGTCCAGCTCGGACAGGGTCCACGCACCCTCGAAGGTGGCCACCAGGTTCTCGGTGACGAAGTCGAGGGACTCCTGGCCCCACGGGAGCTCGGCCCCCCCGGAGTCGGCATCCCCGGGGTCGGTGTCGCTGTCGGAGGTCGGGGTGGCGTCGCCCGTGCAAGACGCCAGTGCGCCCAAGAACAGGAGGTGGAGGAGACCGTTCATGGGGCGCTCCGGTGCAGATCTGGGGATGGAGACGGGGTGACAGGATGGGTCGGAAGACGACCGCTGTCCAGCATCGACCACCTTTGCGGGCATGCCATCCACCCGATCGCCCTAGAGCAGGTTCGATGACTGGTGACGCGCCGACAACAGGCTCTAGAATCGGACAAGGCGCTGCCACTCCCGCGCAGCGCCAGCCTCCAGCGACCCGGGAGCAACCGGTGGACTCCGTGCAGACCAACGAGCGAAGGCACCCCCCGCTCCGGGACGCGCTGTCCTTCCTCCTGTTCCCGCTCACCTTCGGCGCCTCTCTCGCCACGGCCTTCTGGGGCATCGCAGCCGAGGTCCACCGAGGCCTCTTGCTCGCGGGGATCCTGGGCGTGGTGCTGCTCCTCATCACGATCTTCGAGCGGGTCCATCCAGAGCACGCCGAGTGGAACCAGGCCCGGGGAGACGTGGGCACCGATCTCGTCCACCTGGGGATCTCCGGGCTCCTCGTCCCGAGGGCTGTGGAGGCCGCGATCGTGGTCGCCGTGGCGGGTGCCTTGAGCCTGCTCGCGGGACTCATCGGCTCCCCCCTGTGGCCCAGCAGCGCGTCGCTGGCGATGCAGCTTGTGCTGGCCCTGCTGGTCTCCCAGTTCTTCGAGTACTGGTTCCATCGCCTGGCCCACACCGTGCCGCTGCTGTGGCGCCTGCACGCCACCCACCACAGCCCAGGGCGGCTCTACTGGCTCAACGCGGTGCGCTTCCATCCCCTGGACACCGCCGTGAGCGTCACCCTGTCCTTCGGCTCGGTGACCCTGCTCGGCGCCAGCGAAGAGGTCCTGGTCGTGCTCTCGGTGTGGATCGCGGTCCACGGCCTCTTCCAGCACTGCAACATCCGCCTGCGCCTGGGCCCCCTGAACTGGATCTTCTCCATGGCCGAGCTGCACCGCTGGCACCACTCGCCCCGACTCGACGAGGCCAACAACAACTTCGGCAACAACATCCTGCTCTGGGACATCATCTTCGGGACCGTCTACTGGCCCCGGGACCGAACGGCGGACAGCGCGGTGGGCCTCCACGACATGCCGAGCTTTCCCCAACACTACCTGGGTCAGCTGGCCTCTCCCTTCCGCTGGAAGGCCATCGAGGAAGAGGGGCAGCGGACCGACTCGGCCGAGGAAGCCAGCCCGTGAGGGTGATCTGCGCGGGCTTCGGCAGGACGGGGACCTCGTCCCTCAAGGGGGCGCTGGAGCTGCTGCTCGGCGCGCCCTGCTTTCACTTCGAGGAGCTCTTCAAGCACCAGCACCTGCGCCAGACCTGGGCCGCGCTGGCACGGGGCGGTCCCGAGCCAGACTGGCGCGCCCTGTACGAGGGCTACGGGGCGGCCGTCGACTTCCCGACCTGCGCCTACTGGGCCGAGCTGGCCGAGGCCTTCCCCGACGCCTTGATCCTGCTGTCCGTCCGGGAGCCCGAGGGCTGGGTCCGCAGCTGGACGGGCCTCTGGGGCTACCTCAAGTTCTTCCGCCTGCTCCGCTTCCTGCCCTTCGTGTCCGACGTCGTCGCCGTCCTGGACGGCGTCATCGCCGAGCGCACCTTCGGAGGCCGCATGGAGCCGGAGGCCCTCGTCGAGACCTTCGAGGCCCACAACGCGCAGGTGCAGGCGACCGTGCCCGCCGAGCGCCTGCTGGTGTACCGGGTCCAGGAGGGCTGGGAGCCCCTGTGCACCGCGCTGGGGGTGCCGATTCCGGACGTCCCGTTCCCCCGCTACAACCCGGGGAACGCACCCATGATCAAGCGGATGCTGGCCCGACTCTTCGGCGGGCGCTGGAAGAGCCTCACGGAGGACTGACGGCCTCGGGCTCCGGCTCGGACTCGACCTCGGGCTCGGGCGCAGGCTCGGGCTCGGCCCCGTCGCGCAGGGTGACGATGCCGTTGCGGATCCCCCCCACGTAGACGCCCCCCGGCCAGAAGTCGGACGAGAGCATGGGGTTGTCGATGCCCCGGCCGCTCCCCACGAGGAGCTGCGAGACGACCTCGCCCGTCTCGAAGTCGAGGGCCGTCAGGTAGAAGGCGTGGACGTCCTCGGGCGTGCCCGGCTCGCGGGCGTAGAGGTAGATGTGGCCGTCGCCCGTCGAGAGCCTCGGCGGCACCTGCGAGGCGATGGTGTAGTCCTCCCAGATCAGGTCGCAGCCGCTGTGGTCCTCTCGCACGTCGACGCGTGCCAGCCCGGGCTCGAAGTCGAGGAGCTCGAAGAAGTCGCCGCCCCAGTTGTTCTCGGCCACGAGCGAGCGGCCGTAGCCCATCAGGGTGTTCTTCATGTCGCTGCGGCCGGGCTTGAACAGCGGCATACGACAGACCTCGCGCTCGCTGTCGGGCATGGTCTCGCCGGTGGTCTCGAGGACGAGCAGGAGCCCTCGGTCGCCCTGTCCGTTGATGCTGAAGGCGATGAGCGAGCCCTCGTCGAGGAGCGTCGGGGTGGAGAGGTCGACCCCGCCGGCCGCGCCGTAGTCCCAGCGCCAGGCCACCTCGGGACCGTCCTCGCCGGCCTCGAGCCGGTACAGGGCCTTGCTGGTGAGCACGTAGGCCGCCTCGGGCCCCACCGTCAGCGCGGCGCCGATGGTCTCGCTCCCGTCGCCCAGCACCATGACGTCGATGTCGCCGCTGGCTCGGTCGATGTAGCCCAGGTGGCCGAAGCCCGAGATGAACCAGTAGTTCCCCTGCCAGTCGGGGACGACATCGCTGGCCGAGACGTCCTCGGGCAGGACGGTCGAGAGATCCCACTGCTCGGCGATGGTCCAGTGGAAGCGGCCCTCCTCCTCCACGGCCTCGTAGACACGGACGTCCTGGGCGGGGGTGGGGACCACGGGCCGACCGAGGTGATCCATGCGGCTGTACCAGCCACCCGCCGGATCGATGAGGCTGCGGCGCTCGGGGATCTCGGTCTGGGCCAGGATGCGGAAGTCGTCGGTGGGGTCGAAGAGCACCAGCTGGCTGGGCCCGCCCAGCGAGATGCAGACCGAGGCGAGGCGGTCGTTCAGATCTCTCATGAGCGGCGTGCACATCGCGATCTCGTCTTCGAGCACCTTCACCACGTGGGCCTTCGGGCTCAGACCGAGCGGCCCGGGCAAGGGCGAGACCCCGCTGTTGTAGCTGTCGGCGTGCACGCCCCCGCTGGCGTACTCGTCGAGCATGAAGGGGTGGTCCGCCATGGGGAGGGGCGGCAGCGGCTTGGGAACCAGCGGCTGTTGACCGCGGGTGCGCGGCAGGGTCGTCCCATCGGGCAGGGTCACGGTGTCGGAGGACGAGGCCTCGACGAGCACGCCGACCTGCCCGGGGCCGATCCTGAGCTCGCGGACCTGCCCGAGCTTGATGCTGGTGATCATCTTCACCGTCCGGCCCAGCTTCTGCCGGTCCACGGTGACGAAGGCGACCAGGGCGAGCACCCCCAGCCCCAGGGCGAGGAGCTTGAGCCGGGAAGGCCTGCGCGGAGGTTGGGAGCGCTCCAACTGGCTTCTCCTGTCCAGGGGTCTCTCCCGCTATCCGCTCGGGGAACCGGGCCCGTCGGCCTATCCTCGGCCCGACGCCGGCAATACTCTTCTGGGGAGCGCGGCGTCGCCGGTGGCACCCGCGGGAGAGGGCACCATGGAACGCCCATCACTGCTGCGCAGGCTCGCGACGCCCCGCGCCACCCCCTACACGGCGGCGGAGTGGACGGCTCAGCCATGGCCGGCGCGGCTCCGCATGGCCTGTCTGGCCTGGGCCATGGATGGCTATGGCTCGCCCGTGGCCATCTACGCCCTCTACGGGCTCAAGGTGCTCTTCTACGTGGGGGCCTGGGTCGGGTTCGTCGCCCTGGGCGAGAGCGGCGTCGGTTGGGAGGGCCTGCTCAGCGCCGACGGCTTCAAGAAGGCGGTGCTGTGGAGCATGCTCTACGAGAGCCTGGGCCTGGGCTGTGGCAGCGGTCCCCTCACCGGGCGGTACCTCCCACCGGTCGCGGCCCCCCTTCACTTCCTGCGGCCGGGCACCCTGCGCCTGCCGCCCTGGCCGAACCTCCCGGTGCTGGGTGGTGGTCTGCGAAACGGGGTGCACGTGGGCCTGTACCTGGGCTTCATCGGAGCACTCCTGGTGGCCCTGCTCTCGCCGGTGGTCACGCCCGCGCTGGTGGCACCGGCGGTGGTGCTCCTGGTCCTGGTGGGCCTGAGCGACAAGACCATCTTCCTGGCGGCCCGCTCCGAGCACTATGGCGTGCTGCTGGTGTGCTTCCTCTTCGCCGATGACTGGCTGGCGGGGGCCATGGCCGTCCAGCTCGCCATCTGGATGTGGGCGGCCATCTCGAAGTTCAACCGACACTTTCCGGCTGTGATCTGCGTGATGCTCAGCAACAGCCCCTGGTTCCGGTGGCGCCGCCTGAGGAAGGCCATGTACCGGGACTTCCCCGAAGATCTGAGGCCCTCGGGCCTGGCCGGGGTGCTGGCCCACCTGGGCACGGCGGTCGAGCTGACCTTCCCGGTGCTGCTCCTCTTGGGAGACGGGGGCACGCTGACCGTCATCGGCCTCGTCGTGATGGTGCTCTTCCACACCTTCATCACCGCCAACGTGCCCATGGCGGTGCCCATCGAGTGGAACGTCATGGTGGTGGCGGGCGCCCTCTACCTCTTCGGCATGCACCCGGAGGTGGGGCCCCAGGACATCCAGTCGCCCATCCTCGCCACCCTGCTCCTGGTCTGCCTGGTGGTGGTCCCCCTCGTGGGCAACCTGAGGCCCAGGTGGGTCTCCTTCCTCATGTCCATGCGCTACTACGCCGGCAACTGGGCCTGGAGCGTCTGGCTCTTCCGAGGCGAGGCAGCCGACAAGCTCTCCGCCATCAAGAAGGCCTCGGACCACCCCGCCGTTCAGCTCCGGCACTTCTACCCGGACGACACGGTGGTGACGCTCCTCAGCAAGGTGCCGGCCTTCCGCGCCATGCACCTGCACGGCCGCACCCTCCAGCTGCTCCTCCCCCGAGCCGTCGACGAGGTGGAGGCCTACGACTATGCAGACGGCGAGATCATCGCGGGGGTGGTGCTGGGCTACAACTTCGGCGACGGCCACCTGCACGATCACCGGCTCCTCGCCCGGGTCCAGGCCATCTGCGGCTTCGAGCCCGGAGAGCTCCGACACATCCAGGTGGAGTCCCAGCCGCTCCTCGATCCCCACCTCGCCTGGGAGATCCGAGACGCCCACGACGGGCTCATGGAGAGCGGGCGGGTGTCGGTGGCGACGCTCAGCGCCCTGCAGCCGTGGCCTACAGGGTCTTGAGGTACTCCAGCAGAGCCTCGCGCTGCCCTGGGGTCAGGACATCGCCGTAGGTGTGTCCCGCGTTGGACTGGCTCCAGTACTGGGTGTCGTAGATGTGGGGCTGGTCGTCTTCGGCGGCTTCTGACTGCGGGGTGTCGAGCTCGGAGTGGGGCCAGCCGACCGCGACCTCGTCGAAGTCGTCGCTGTCGTAGTTGTCTCGGCTCCAGAACTCCGGCCGCGTGCTGCTGTCGAGCAGCTGGGCCAGGGTGGGCACCGAGCCGTTGTGGAGGAAGGGTGCGGTGGCCCAGATCCCATCGAGGGGGGGCGGCATGTAGCCCACGACGCCGCTCTCGAGATCGACAGGTTCGAAGCGGGTGATGCTGCCGTAGAAGGACTCGTTGTACCACTCCACCAGGTCGGGGGCGTGGACGACGCCGGCGTTGGCCACGACCGGGTCGGTGCCCACCACGTCCAGCGGGATGAGCAGGTTGGGGTAGGTCTCTTCGCTCTCGTCGGAGCTGTAGGTGCCGTGACACCCCGCGCAGTGTTCGGCGAACACCGGTGCGCCATCCGCCGCCAGCTCTTCATCGATGGCGAAGGGATAGGCCGGCGCCCGAACGGTCCTCAGGTAGGCCTGGATGTCGACGAAGAAGCGGTCCACGCGCTCCGCTTCCTCGATGGTGTCCACACACACCGACGTGGCCAGCATCATGGTGCCGCGGTGATCGCCCCGGGCCATGCCGTTGTAGAAGAGCGCGTTCTTCTTGTGCACCCGCCACCAGGGGGGAGGATCCGAGGTCACGACGGGGTCCTCGATGGGGGAGCCGTCGTGATCGACGATCACCGCGTCGATGAGCGGCTCGTCACTCCAGGCCAGCGTGTCTCGATCGTGGTGGAGCATCAGGGTCACGGCCAGCATCTCGGCGGGGTTGTGCCCGATGGTCCGCATCTGGGTGGCGGGCAACACGGTGGCCCCACGTGATGCGAGCTTCTGGAACTCGGCGATCTCGGCCTCGTCGAGGTCGAAGGAGGCGAGCAGCTCGTCGGAGAAGGTGATCCCCGACCCCGCGTCCACGTTGCCGGTGAAGTCGGCCGTGGCGTTGCCCAGGCCCATCACGAGCGAGCCGTTGAACATGCCGGCGTGGCACTGCAGGCAGTTGAGGTTGACCACCTCGACCCCCTCCGCGGTGTCGAAGGCGTTGAGCATGTGGGGCAGGTCTTCGTTGCGACCGGTGCGCCCCGGGATGGTCGTGGTCTCGGCGTCGCCCACGAGCATCATCTCGGCCGCAGTGCCCGCCACCTCGTGCTCCCAGAGCTTCCAGGGAACCCCGCAGCTCATGTAGCCCTCGTGCAGGAGGGTCTCCCAGCCCTGGTCGGGATCGCCTTCCTCGAAGGGCTCCGCGGGCAGCGTGACCCCGTGCTCCCAGTCCCCAGACCCGGCGACCAGGCCCGTGTCGTCGCCGCCACGGCACCCCAGGACGAGGAGGCCCGAGGCCAGCACGGTCCACGGGATGGCGAGCAAGACGCGAGGGCGATTCGGCATGGTCGGCCTCCCCACGTCGCGGACAGCGCCGGGACGAGATGATGTCGGATGTCCCCAGTCTATGGCGTCCGGGTGCTCCCGGTCACCACCGGAGTCGCACACCCTCGAGACCCACCACACGTGCGGATCGCCACGCGGACCTGGACCGACCAAGCCATCGATGCCTGCCCAGCTGGGCTTCCTGTCGGCTCAGGGGGCGGTCGACCAGGACCAGACGTAGCCGTGGGGCAGCTCGCCCGCGACGTGGAAGTCCGCCTCGACCGCGTAGATCTCGCCAGGCTGGAGATCTCGCTGGGGCACGATGCCGAGCGACCACTCCCCGTCGCCTTCGTACTGCCAGCGAAGCTCCACGGGAAGCTCGGTCCAGTCCAGCACATCGGGACTGTCGTTCGTGTCGACCACCAGCCGGATCTCGACGGTCAGGTCACAGTCGTCGGCCTCGGTATCCTCGACGTCTCCGCGAACGAGGAAGAGTCCCTCGATGGGATCGGTCACGCCCACAGCCGCGGAGGCCGTCTCCGGGGTGTGCTCCACCATCTCGAAGAAGGCCCCGCACTGGATGATGCTGGGAGGCTCATCGTAGGAGACCCCCGTCTCCAGCTCGTCGAGGTGTTGATCGATCGTGACCTGTCCGGACCCACACGCGAGGAGGGTGGAGAGAGGCAGGATGGCAAGCGTGCGCAGGGGGTGGGTGCTCATGACCAGGGTGTACGCGCACACCCCGGTTGGTGTGACACGCCCACTTCATGTCTCGTCGAGATGCTCCGAGATGAGCCACCTGACGTGTCCACGTGTCCACGGCGTGGCGGCAGCTCAGACAGACGCAGGGCTCGACGGCCTCGAGAGCAGCACGGCGGCGTGGACAGGGCTGGGCCAACCACTTATCTACCCGCCAGTAGATAAAACACAGGAGATCTTCGTGCCCACACTTCTGACGTGCGACACCCTCGACCAGGCAGAGACGACCATCTGGCACGGCGTTCGCGACGCATTCGCCGAGGCACTCGGCCTAGAGGACGACGAGGTGGCTCTCCACCACGTCATCATCGGGGACCTCGGCGCCGAGAGCCTCGACTTCCTCGACATCGCCTTCCGCATCGAGCGAACCTTCAACATCCGCATCCCCCGAGGCGGCATCCAGGACGCGGCTCGCGATGGGGTGAACGGCGAAGAGTACGAGGTCGAGGGCGTCCTGACTCCCGTGGCGATCCAGAGCCTTCAGGTCGCCCTGCCTGAGATCCCTCCAGCTGAATTCCACTCGAGCCTGCGCACGAGCGAGGTTCCAGAGCTGTTCCGTGTGGCCACGTTCTACAACCTGGTGGTGCGCCTGCTCGAGGAAGACAAGGGCACACGCATGGCCGTCTGAGATGGACCTCTGAACATGGCCATGCGTCCTGGCGTGTGACGACCCGCACTGACTGGGTCGAGCGACCGGTGACCCTCAGGTACGACTCCACTCCATCGAGAGCGCGCATGGGCTGGCGGAAGATCGGCTCGCCCGTGTGAGGGTGCCCGCCGAGGAACGCCGGCGGGGCCTGGAACCAGTTCGGGCACTGCTGCTGTCTGACCGAGAGGCTCGGCCCGACCCGAGGGACAGCTCATCCCTGAAGAAACCCGCTTGACGGAAGTGTAGTCACTCGACTACAACGGCTGTAGTCACTCGACTACAGCCCAGGAGCTGACATGTACCGCATCCCCCTCTTCTGCCTCTCGGCCTGTCTGCTGACCGCCGCCGGCTGCGCCACCGAGACCTACAGCCCGACCTCCCCCGCCGACGAGGGCGGAGACGACGGATCGGCCGATCCCGGTGAGGGAGGCGACGACGGAGACGACGACCAGGACGATCCGCAGGACTCCGATGACGAGGAGGAAGAGGAAGAGCAGCAGGAAGAAGAGGAGCCCGTGTTCGAGCCCTTCACCGGCGACTGGGTGGTCACCGAGAGCGACCTCACCCAGGATGGCTGCGGCCTCTCGGAGTACGTCGACCGGGGCGAGCCGGGCAGCGTGATGACCCTGGAGGTGACCGACCCCGGCGACTTCGAGGTGACCTGGTCGGCCGGCGGCGAGGTCATGCTCTGCTCGGTGTACGACGACCTGCTCTACGGCTGCGACACCACCTACGACACCAGCGACATCGCCTCCGAGTACGGTCTGGCCGCGGACATCCTGGTCCAGGTGGACGTGGAGGGCGAGTTCACCACCACCGAGGAGATGACCCAGAGCTCGCTCATCACCCTCGACTGCGAGGGCGACGACTGCGGCCTGGTCTCACTCTTCATGGGCGCGAGCTTCCCCTGCGAGATGATGATGGAGAGCACCTTCGACGCGCAGACCGACTGACATGGAGTGGAGGCGACTTGAGCGACACGAGAGCGAAGCCCCGGGGCCGAGACACGGTCCAGGCGGCACTCATCGAGGCCGGCGCGCGGCTCTTCGCCGAGCGCGGCCCACGAGCGGTCTCCGTGCGTGAGATCGCCCGTGCCGCCGGCGTGAACCACGGTCTCGTCCACCGCCACTTCGGCTCCAAGGCGGGGCTGCTGCAGGCCGTGATGGTGCAGCTCTCGGGTGGCGTCGCCGACGCCATCGGCC
>JAERSX010000042.1 GCA_016845285.1 Deltaproteobacteria bacterium
GACACAGACACCGACACCGACTCGGACACAGACTCGGACACCGACGCCGACTACGAGCCCGACTACGACGACTCGACCTGCTCGGGCAGCCTGCTCTATGGCGAGTGGGAGGCCACCTCCGACGACGGCATCATCGACGCCAGCGTGGAGCTTCCCGAGGGGCGCAGCTTCATCCTCACGGCCGAAGCCGACGGCTCGGATGTCTACCTGATGGCCTCGTACGCCATCGACCCCGACGGCTACGAGGTCTACGACTGGGAGGACTGGAACGGCGCCGAGGAGCACTACACCTACGCCGCCTTCCCCATCGACGGCGTGGTCAACTTCAACTACCCGGTGCGCGACAACGACCGCGATCTGGCCGACGGCGTCTGGGACATCGAGCTCTACGCCATCGACGGCGACGGCTACTACGTAAACGGGGAGACGGTGGCGATCACCGCACACCTCGCCGAGGACGAGGACGTGACGGAGGGCTGCCTCTACGTCCGGGTGACCTACGCCGACGACGTGGACGACGACCCCGAGGTGGTGGAGGCCGTCGAGGCGGCCATGGCCCGCTGGAACGAGGTCTTCCTCGACGTCGACATCAAGATGATCCCGACGGCCTACGACAGCTCCAGCATCGACCCCGACGTGCCCGCGCCGAGCGATGGCCACAGCCGCTACGAGAGCATCGCCGAGGACGGCTACACCGGCGAGCTGCACATGATCATCGGCGAGACCGTGGACGGCGAGAGCGACACCCTCGGTCAGTCCGGCGGGATCCCCGGCGCGGTCACCCCCACCCCACGCAGCGCCGTCGCCATCTCCTGGCTGCTGCACGCCGGCACCAACGGCACCTTCAGCAAGGCCGAGATCAAGGACATGGGCGAGACCATGGCCCACGAGGCCGGCCACTACATGGGCCTCTTCCACCCCGTGGAGTTCGACGGCAGCACGCCCTACGCCTTCGACGCCCTGAGCGACACCCCGGAGTGCTCCGGCTTCTCGGACTGCGAGGACGAGATGCAGGAGAACCTGATGTACCCCTACGCCACCTGCGGGCCTGCGGAGTGCGATCAGGACCAGCTGACGAGCGATCAGACAGGGGTGCTCAACCGGTACACGGGCACCCTCTGAGGCCTCAGGCGCGACGGACCTCCGCCGAGCCATGCCACAACACGGAGCTCAGCCGGCTCCGGAGCCCGCGAGGGTCTGCTCCAGCTGGGTGAGGGCGCCTCGGACCCGCTCGATGCCGCGCAGGCGCTCCTGGAGACGCGGGAGATCACGGCGGGCATGCTCTGCCTGCCCCTTGCGCTTCTCGGTGTCCTGTTCGCGTCGGCTCCGGGCCGGCCCGACGGTCTCGCGGTACCAGGTCACCAGGAGATCGCGCCGCTCGAGGAGCTGCTCTCGGGCCCGCTCGTTGAGCTTGTCCTGGCAGCGATCGAACCATGTCCGCAGGACCTCGCGGGTGGCCTGCTCCGCCTTCTGCCGAGCCTCCTGCGACAGCCGCTCCCGCTCGCGCTGCCGCTCGGCCTGGGCCTGGACGTAGCCGAAGCCCACCGCCACCAGGAAGCCCGGGACCAACAGCGCGTAGAACCACATGCCCTCGCGCTTCACCCCGAGCAGGAAGGTGATGGACATGAGCCCGTACAGGATCGAGCGACCGTGCCGCATCATCCGGGCGCTCAGGGCGGTGCGCTCTCGCTGGATGGCGACCAGCGGGAATTCGATGCCGCGGTCGATGATCGCCGGGGCCAGCGGCGGGAACTCTGGCGGCGGCACCGGCAGGTCTCCGGCCCGTGGGCTCCAGAGCTGGTGAACGAGGCGCTCCTGGTCCACGTCGAGCCAGCCGAAGGCGTACTCCGACCAGGCCTTCACCCACAGCGGCAGCTCCCGCTCCAGCTCAGCCAGACCGACCCGATCGAGCTCGGCGCTCAGCTGTCCGCCGGTCTCCTCCACCACGGGCACCACCCGCTCGCCCACCACCGCCTCGACCCGCGGCATCATGCTGCGCCGCCCCTCGTCGAGGCGACTGCGCAGGCTGCCGGGCGAGAGCAGCTCCTGCTCCAGGCGGCGACAGGCGTCTTCCAGGCGCTTCCAGCCGGCCTCGTCCACGTCGCCCGAGCGAGCCCCGGCCTTCACCTGGGCCTGCGCGACCGCGAGCTCGCGTCTCGCCACCTTGGACGACCGCGACAGCACCTTGCGCACCGCCGCGACCCAGCCCGTCAGGGCCTCGTCGTCTTGTGGTGCGGGCGCCGACGGCATCTCCTCGGCGCCGAGGCGGCGCAAGGCATCGGTGGCGGCGCGTAGGGCTCGCTGCCGAGCCGGGTCGAGGGGGCTGGGGGGCATGGGCGTGCTGTTCTAGTCGTAGGGATCGATGCGATCGGCCAGGTGCGCGAGCTGGGCCCCGATGCCCGGCACGCTCGCGGCGACCGTCTGCACGACGTCTTCGATGGCCGCACGCAGGCGGAACTTCCCGTCGCGCACCCGATGTCCCTCCTGCTCCAGCTCGTCACGGGCCCGCACGGCGATCTCCTCGAGGGCGCCCGCGAGACGATCCGACTCGCTCGACAGCTGCCCGACCGCGTCTTCTGCGCGGCCGCCGACCTGACGGATGAAGTCCTCGCCGCTGCCCGAGAGGCGTCCCTCGAGATCGCCGTGGAGCTGCTCCAGCCGGCCCTGGAGATCGCCGAGCTGAGACTCCAGGTCGCTGCGGATGGTCTCGCTGTGGGTGTCGAAGTCCTGGCGGATCTCCCCGGCGAGCTGCTCGGCGCTGTCGCGGAGCTCGCCGGCGTGCTGCTCGAGCTCGCCCAGCGCCTCCTCTCGGCGGCCGTCCAAGCTCCCGAGGACCTCCTCTCCACGCCCAGCCACGGCACCGAGCACTTCCTCACGCTGGGCCTGGAGCTGTTCCCTGCCCTGCCCGATGGTCACCTCGATCTCGCCACGCTCGACCTCGACCTGCTGCTGCAGGGCCTGGACCTCGCCCTGGACGCCCTCGAGCTCGGACCGCCGAACGTCGAGCTCGGCACCACACTCCTCGGCGACCGTACGCACCGCGGCTTCGGCCTCGGCCTGGCGGGCCTCGATGGCCGCCAGCTGCTCTGCCTGCACGGCGCGCAGCTCCGCCATGAGCTCGGCCTTGAGCTCCATGAAGGCCACCTGCAGCTCGGCCTCGAGCTGGCCCTTGAGCAACGCGGTGACGGCGGCACCCGCTGCGGCACCACCGACCGCGCCCGCGGCTCCATCGGTGAGCACACTGCTCTTTCCTCCAGCGCTCTTCGACGTCATGCCGGACCTCCGAGTAGCGGGGAGTGTAGCAAAGGGTTCGTGCCGTAGACTCACCCCGCCATGACCGCCCATGCTGGCCACTACGAGCTGATCGAGCCCCTGGGCGAGGGCACCTACGGTGTGGTCTGGCGCGCCCGCCACGTGCGGGTCGCCGAGATCGAGGCGGCGGTCAAGGTGCTGCGGCCCGAGCTGAGCACCGATCCCGACTTCGTCGCCGGCCTCGAGCGGGAGTGCGCACTCCTGCACCGCCTGCGTCATCCGCACATCGTGGGCTTTCGCGATCTCATCGTCCAAGACGGCC
>JAERSX010000043.1 GCA_016845285.1 Deltaproteobacteria bacterium
TCCACGGACTTGGTATCTCGCACGCTCGGCGGGTCCGCGCAATGGCGTCTGTGTTGACGGCGCCGGGGAGCGGGGGAGGACCTCGATCATGGTCGCCCCGGGATATGGCCTGGTCATGTGGTCGGTCCAGAGCGCGGATCCTGTGGAGACACGGGCCCTAGGACATCTACTTGGTCGAGTGGCGAGACCGGGTACCGTCGTCGCCCTGAATGGGCCCTTGGGGGCTGGGAAGACCTGCTTCGCCCAAGGGGTAGGTGAGGGGCTCGATCTGGAGGAGCCCGTGGTGAGCCCCACCTTCGTGCTGGTCATCGAGTACGAGGCGCCGCGCCCGCTGCTCCACGCCGACGCCTACCGCTTGCGGCCCGAGGAGGTAGAAGAGGTCGGACTCGAAGAGGCCCTGGAGCGCTGGGATGGCCTGGCTCTCGTGGAGTGGGCCTCCCGCATTCCAGAGGCGATGCCCCTCGACCACGTCGTGGTGGCCTTTCACCTCACGGAGCCCGGGCGGACCCTCGAGATCAGCGCGACGGGGCCACGTAGCAGCGCAAATGTGACCGCCTGGCGGGAAGCCTGGGAGCTCCGGTGAGCAGGGACAGGCCTAGTTTTCGGCGCACTGCGCCGCCGGTCTCACGGGGCCGGGTGCCGACCATGTCTGCCGCACTGCTCGTGGTCGCCGGGCTCCTCAGCTGGCGTGCCCTGAGCTCGAAGCCGGCAGAGATCGAAGAGATCCCCGTGGAGATCGTGGGAGACGTGCAGGCACCGGGTACCTACTTCTTGACGCCGCCAGCGACGGTGCACTCCGCACTGCGGGCGGCGGGGGAGAGTGAGGTGGACGGGTTCGTGGACGCGGCTGTGTCGGGGCCCGCACGACTGATGGTCCATGACGGCAGGGTCTACCTCGAGACCTTCCATGAGCCTCTGGTGTTCGGTCTCCCCCTCGATCTCAACACGGCCTCGGCCACTGCGCTGGAGGCGCTGCCGGGGGTGGGGAGCGCGCGCGCCCAGGCCATCGTCGACGAACGTGAACGAGGCGGAGCGTACGGGCGAGTCGAGGACCTGACGCGCGTTCATGGCGTCGGGCCGGCCACGGTGGATGCGCTGCGTCCCTTCGTGGAGGTGGCCGCCGAGGGGCAGGCCGACGTGGAGTAGGCTCTCGCAGCCACGGGCGTCCTTGGAGGGGTCATGCGTCAGGTTGTCTGCGTGTTCCTGTTGTCGTGTGGGGCTCGTGGCCCGTCGGTGGGCTCTGCGGCTCTCGACCTTGAACAGGCTCCCAGCCTCAATGCGGAGGCGGTCGCAGGCGTGAGCGATCCGGTGCTGCGGCTGCTGCTCCACGAGCACTGGGAGGCGACCATGGCGCGCAACCCGACGTGGGCGACGCAGCTGGGCGACCATCGCTTCGACGAGCGCCTGTCGGACCGCAGCGATGCCGCCCACCGAGCCGACGGAGAGCGTCGGCGCGCCTGGCTCGCCCGTGTCCAGGAGATCGCAGAGGGTGACTTGAGCGACGCAGATCGGCTCACCGCGAGTCTCTTCGCGACCGAGCTGCAGCAACGGATCGACGCTGAGGTCTGCGCATTCCACCTCTGGTCGCTGTCGCCCAGGTACAACGTGGTGGCCGAGCTGCAGTACCTCCCAGAGCTTCACGCTGGTGGCACCCCAGTGGACCGGCACCGAATTCGATCGCGCATGGCGGCGCTCCCCGACGTGTTGACCGACGAGCTGGCCAACCTGCGGCTGGGCAAGGAGCGCGAGCTGGCAGCCAACGCCGAGTCGACGCGGCGCGTCATCGAGATCCTGCAGGCTCAGATCGACACACCCACCGACGACTGGCCGGGCGTGAAGGGCTTCGACGACCCGGAGCACCTGCTCGTGACGCGCGACCTCGTCGACACCTCCCTCCGTCCCCAGCTCACCACATTCGCTCAGGCGCTGGAGGCGGAGATCCTCCCGGTGGCTCGCCCACCCGAGCGTGCGGGCATGCACGGTCTTCCTCAGGGCGAGGTCTGCTACGCAGCCTTGGTCAATAGCTACACCACCCTCGACGTCACCGCGGGTGATCGCCACGCCACCGGCTTGCTCGCGCTGTCGGGGATCCACGAGGAGATGGCTCCCATCCTGGCCGAGCACTACGGCACCACCGAGCTTCGTGAAGGCTTTGATCGCATCCGTGCAGACCCCGAGCAGCACTTCTCCACGGCGGCCGAGATCGAGCAGACGGCGAATGCCTCGTTGGCTCGCGCAGAGGCGGCCATGGGTGAGTCCTTCGGCCGCCTGCCGCAGGCGCCGTGCGAGGTTCGGCCGATCCCATCCTATGAGGCGCCGTACACCACCATTGCCTACTACCGGCCACCCCACACCGATGGCACCAAGCCCGGCGAGTACTTCGTCAACACCCACGCCCCCGAGACGCGGCCCCGCTTCGAGGCCGAGGTCTTGGCCTTCCACGAGGCCATTCCCGGGCACCACCTCCAGATCGCCATCAGCCAGGAGCTCTCGGACATTCCAGCCTTCCGCAAGCACATGGGGATGACCGCTTTCGTCGAGGGATGGGCGCTCTACACGGAGCGCCTCGCTGATGAGATGGGCCTCTACTCGGGGGAGCTGGACCGCTTCGGCATGCTCAGCTTCGACAGCTGGCGGGCAGCGCGTCTGGTCGTGGACACGGGCTTGCACACCGAAGGCTGGACGCGTCAGCAGGCCATCGACTTCATGCTCGACAACACTCCGCTGGCGAAGAACAACATCGAGAACGAGGTGGACCGATACCTCACCTGGCCTGGCCAGGCGCTGGCCTACAAGAGTGGCCAGCTCGAGATCCTCGACATGCGGGCTGCGGCCGAGGCGGCGCTGGGCGAGGCCTTCGTGCTCGCCGACTTCCACGACGTGGTGCTCGGGGCGGGAGCTGTGACCATGCCCGTGTTGCGTGCGCGGGTCGACGCCTGGGTCGTCAGCGAGCGAGAGGTGCCAGAGGCGGCTCCACCATCCCCAGCGTCTCCGTGAGGCGAAGGCTTCGCACGAGTCCAGCCCCTGCGCGCGCGAGGTCTTCGGGTACGCGGATCCGCGGGAAGGAGAACACGGGCACGGCCAGGTGCCGCCGGAGGTCGTCCCGATTCCAGCGGGAGAGGTCGGGATGAGAGCCGAAGGCGTCGTTGAGGACCACGCCGACCACCTCGAGCCCGCGGGCCTGCACCGCAGCAACGGTCAGCAGGGTGTGGTTCAGCACTCCCAGTCGGTTCGCAGCCACGATCAGCACAGGTAGCCCCAGCTCTTCTGCGAGGTCGGAGATCCGCATGTCGGGGGCGAGGGGTACCTCCCAGCCGCCCACACCTTCGACCACCACAGCATGGGCTGCAGCGTGGCCCTGAATCCATGGCAACAGAGTGGCGGCGTCCAGGTCGCGGCCGGCCTCGCGGGCGGCCCGCTCTGGAGATGCGGGGTCGGGAAAGCAGGTGTGAACGAGCGGGGGATGGCCCGCCGCCAGGCCGAGCAGCTGGGCGTCTTCGCCGGGTGGTGGGCCGCCGGTGGCCAGAGGCTTGAGCGCCCGTACCGCGTGGCCTCGGTCGGCCAGACCCGCGGCCAGGGCGGCCGAGATCACGCTCTTGCCCACCTCGGTATCGGTGCCGGTGACGAAGAGGCCTGTCACGGCTCCGAGGACTCCTCGCCGTCCGGCTCGGGCTGGTCCGCGGACTTGCGGGGAGCGACCTTGTCCAGGACCGCCTCAGTGCTCTTGTAGAGCCCACCGGCCAGGCTCCGCAGTCCTGCCGTCAAGGGCGCGACACCCTCGGGGGGGTCCACTTCGACCTCCCGCTGGCTCATCATCTCGTCGAGGGCTGCCGAGGGGCTGTCGGGGTGGGCCCGCAGACCCTTGCCCGCAGCGTCCAGCCACCGGCCGGCAGCGCTACCGAGCTCCTCGATTGCCTGGTCGGCCTCCTTGCTGATGACCGGCTTGTCGGGGTCGACCTCGAGGCCCGTGATCTTGTGGCCGAGCAGACGTGTGGCGAGCCCCCCCATGGTGCGCCCGAGGTGGTGCATGCCCTCCTCGAGCTCGGAGGCCACGCGGTCGCGATCGCCGTCTTC
>JAERSX010000044.1 GCA_016845285.1 Deltaproteobacteria bacterium
CGTCAGGAGTACGGGTCAGGAGTGTCACCGGATCAGTCAAACCAAGCCTTCGGGACCGCGTCAAGGGCATGTCAGAAACACACCCGCCGACCTGGTGATCAAGGGCTCACCGACTCGTACCAGCGCCCGAACGTCAGCATCTCCAGCTCTTTGTAGTCCCATCGGGAGATCACCTCTCCCTGAGCGTCGACCTCCATGGCCACCCCCTCGAAGGTCCAGATGCTGAGCACCCGCCCATCGCCGAGATCGAGGGCATCGCCCAGGAAGTTGGTGTAGAGCGACGGGTCGGCGGAGTACTCCCAGTCGAGCTCGGCGGTGCGGGTGTCCTCGTCCAGCAGGTACCGCGTGGGCCGGGAGTCCATGTCGCCGATGAAACCGTTGTCGAAGAGCAACAGGTTGCCGTCGTCGAGCAGGTCGAAGCCGTGCTGGTCGGTGAAGGGCTCGTCCACCTCCCAGTCGGTCTGGGGGCCACCGATGAGGTCGATGCGCTCGCCGGTCTCGGAATCGAGGCGGATGATGCCGCCCAGTGACTTGGCCCCCACCCAGTACCGACCGTTGGCCTCGTCGTACTCGATGGTGTTGATCCAGGGCTCGAGCGAGGTGGAGGTGACGACGTCTTCGGTGATGTAGAAGGTCTCGGTGGTGCCGTCTGGGGCGCGCTTCATGACGGCGTCGAGCTCGTGCTCCACGCCGTCGACGAGCCCCGGCGCGACCGCCAGGTAGACCAGCGTGCCGTCCTCGTGGAGCCAGAAGTCGTGGTGGTGCTCTTCGAGGGGGATGTGCTCCACCTCGCTGCCGTCGAGGGAGACCCGCACCACGCCGCGCTCGGCGTCCGCGTCGTCTGGGGCCGTGCGCAGGCGAATGGTGTTGAACCAGACCGCGTCGCCAGACGGCGAGAGCGTGGCCCGGCTCACGTAGGTGTCCTCGCCCCAGCCCAGGGCGTCGTACCACCAGACCGGGCGCCCGAGATTGTCGAGGATGAGTGCACCTCGGCCCTCTTCGCTGCGGTAGCCGGTGACCAGGAAGCCCAGGCTCGCCTCACCGACGACGTCTGGGTCGAGGGGCACCCAGCTGGGCGCCGCCTCCAGGCTGTGCGAGCGGACCTCGTCGACCACGCTGCCGTGACGCACCCGGAAGAGCGCATCCCGATTGGCCGGGAAGCCCACCAGCGTGGCCTCCCAGACGTCGTCGTCGCCGAGGGTCCCGTGAGCGGTGTACTGGAGCGTGTCGCCGAAGTCGACCACCCCATCTCCGGCCTCGGGGGTGGTCCAGCGGACGGTGATCACCGAAGAGATGACCTCGGAGGCTTCGACCTCCACCTCGAACTCACCGATGATCTCACCGGGCGTGGTGACGACCGGGTCGGGGGCACAGGACAGCAGCAGGAGAGACAGCACGGGCAGGACCATAGCGCCCTAGGGCTACACTCGCTCGACCGCTGGAGGCCCCGTGTTCGGTTCCCAGAACATCGACGTGATCATCAGCCTGTGCATGTTCTTCTTCATGCTCAGCCTCGCGGTGACGGGCATCACCGGCGCGCTGCTGAAGCGCCGCAACACCAAGGCACAGAACATGGGGGAGGGGCTGAGAGATCTCTTCCTCTACCAGGACAGCAAGCACCCATCAGACCAGGGGGTCGCCGAGCGCCTGTTCGCGCATCCGCTGGTCGCCTCCATGCTGGCGCGAAAGGGGAAGCGGTGGTTGGCCTACATCGATCTCCCCGCCCCCGTGCTGCGCGCCGTGCTGCCGGACGTGCTGTGCCGCGACTTCGTGCCCGCGCGCGCCAGCTGGAAGAAGCGGATGGACGAGCTGCTGGCTCACTACGAGAGCAGCTGGGACGGAGGGCAAGCAGGCCCCCCTGCCGGCAGGCCTCCCCACCGCTCGCACGCCTACCAGCTGCTGGCCGCCCTGAGCGCCCTCGAGCAGGGTGGCGACTACACCGCGGCCCTCGACACCTGGTACTCACAGTCGAAGGACGCCATCAAGCGTCGGTACGCGAGCAAGGCGCGCGTCAGCTCGGGGCTCGTGGCGCTGGCCATCATCCTGGCCATCAACGCCGACGCCCTGCGCATGTACGAGGTGTTGAGCGCGAACACCACGGCCCGCGCGGCCCTGGTGGAGGCCGCTGGGACCGTGGCAGCCGCTCCCGAGATGCCTGGCGCTGCAGCGACGGGCACGGCGGTGGACACCGCCCTCGACAAGGCCGAGGCCACCCAGCCACAAGCCACCCTCGGCCTGCCCCTGGGGTGGAAGGACGACGTGCCCGCGGGGGGCTGGGCCTTCACCTCGGAGACCTTCTGGTGGTTCGTCTCCAAGCTCGTGGGCCTGATCATCAGCGTCATCGGTGCATCGTTGGGTGCGAGCTTCTGGTTCGATCTGGTCAAGGCAGTGCTGCCATTCCGGAGGATGGCCAAGCCCACTCCCGAGACGGAAGGGGGCAAGAAGCCGAAGCTGACACCAGATCGCGACAATCCCGTCGTCGCAACCACCTAGGCAGGCGGTAGACTCCGCGGCGGCACCCCCAAGGACCGCTCATGACGCGCTTGACCTGCGCATTGCTCTGCCTGCCGCTCGCGGCAGGGTGCCTCGAACAGGGTTTCTCGAACGTGGACGGCGCCGGCAACGGCGACGGGCCCCGCATCGAGGTGAGCCCGAACTTCATCGACTTCGGCATGCTCGGTGCCGACGACGAGCCCGTGCTCGAGTCCTTCACCGTGAAGTCGGTGGGCCAGACCGATCTCGAGGTCTCGGGCATGGAGATGGCCGGCAGCGGTGCCGCCAGCTTCACGTTCATGACCGAGGAGCTGGCCTTCACCCTGCCCCCGGGTGCCGAGGCCGAGATCGACGTGGCCTTCTCGGCCATGGGCGTGGCCCAGCTGGGCAACGCGGTCGTCTCGAGTGACGACCCCGACAGCGGCCTGACCATCGTCGAGCTCTACGGTGAGGGCCAGGTCCCCGAGCTGCAGATCACCCCCGACCCCCTCGACATGGGCACGCACGGCATCGGCTGTGAGGTCGACAACACCTTGGCGCTCGAGAACATCGGCACCGACAGCCTGACCATCAGCTCGATCTCCCACGGCGGCGACGACTTCGTGCTCTCCGACGCCAACACCCTGCCGCTGGAGCTGGCACCGGGCGAGTGGACCACGGTCGACCTGACCTTCACGCCGTCCAGCACCGAGCAGTCCGACGGCGAGCTCAGCGTGACCTCGACGGAGCCGCTGGGCACCCGCACGGCCGATCAGTACGGCAGCGGCACCACCGGCGGCGAGCGCGTGGAGACCTGGGAGATCCCCATCGATCCACCCGCCGACATCTTGTTCAGCCTCGACCAGAGCTGCTCGATGACCTGGGACATCATCGAGCTCTACAGCAACTTCGACGCCTTCGTGAACGAGCTCAAGAACTTCACGGACGACTGGCAGGTCATCGTCGCGAACACCGACAACGGGTGCATGGCGACCAAGGTGATCACCCCCGACGACGACTACGTCCAGGACTTCACCGACGCCATGTTCTCGTGGGGCTCGGGCGACTACACCGAGGCCCTGCTGACCATCAACTACAACGCCGTCCACGCCACGGACTCTGGCGAGTGCAACGACGACTTCATGCGTCCCGACGCCATGCTCCACATCATCGACATCACCGATGAGCCCGAGCAGTCCACCGAGACCTGGGACACGCTCACCCAGGGCATCGTCGACAAGAAGGGCAGCCTGGCGCTCACCAAGATCTCGGCCATCGCAGGCGACGTGCCCAACGGCTGCGACGACGCCTCAGCGGGC
>JAERSX010000045.1 GCA_016845285.1 Deltaproteobacteria bacterium
GATCTCGGTGGCGACACCGACATCAGCACCCTGACAGGTCGGGTCTTCCCCGTCGACTCGTTCACCGACATCGTCTATGGCAGCGGCGAGACCGGCTTCCACGCCGACAGCGCATGCGACACCGACACCAACGACGCACTGCCCGCCGAGGTGACGGGCGTGGTCACCCTGCACCCCAGCCTCTACTACAAGACCGATGGCTGCATGGGCAGCACCGAGCTCGGGGACAGCGACGAGAAGTACTACACCTCGTACATGGTGGAAGACGACTCCGACGCCCTCTTCGTGCTGAGCGACAGTCGGGTGGCCCACTTCACCGCCGGCGACGTGGTCACGCTCCGCGTCCGCGCAGTCCGCACGTCCTACGACCTCGACCTCGTCTACGCCCACGACGTGCTCAGCGTCGATCGAGACACCCGCGCCCTGCACTACGTCGACGTCACCGAGGGCGAGCTCAGCGCCGACATGGTGCCCCGCGTCCACCGCGTGACCGGCACCTTGGTCGGCTACGAGGACTGGCAGGACACCTGCTCCATGGATCCGGGCAACGCCGAGCAGTTCGGGGAGTTCTTGCTCCAAGCCGACGACGGCGTCTGTCATTCCTTCTCGCTGGGCCTCGAGCTCGGCCGCCGGGGCCTCACCTGGGATCCCGGCACCCGCCTGAGCGTCACCGGCCCCGTCCTCGATTCCTTCGGCATCAAGATCGTGGTCGAGCTCATCGGCCAGATCGAGGTCCTCGGCTCCGCTTCCGGAGACGATGCGGCGGAAGACGACACCGCCGACTGACATTTTCGACCGCTTCAACCTTCGCACCTCGGGACGCCCTGATGCGCTTCCTCCCCGTCCACCTCGTCCTGGGCTCCCTGCTGGCCTCGGGCACCGCCCTCGCCCAGGAACGCGGCGTCGAGTACCGCGTGTCCGACGTCCATCGGGTCGGCGACTCCGCACTCTCGGCCGGCGGCGGCTTCGACTCCGCCTGGTACGAGTACGACAACATCGACCTGCGGCCCCTGGACGAGTCCTCGGATCAAGCCATCCTCGACAGCGACGATCGCAACGCCATCGCGTTCACCTCGCTGTTCATGGACCTCGCCTACCAGGTGGACGAGGACACCGAGCTGGTGCTGAGCACCGCCCACCGTGGGCTCTGGGGCAACGACCAGTTCGGCGGCACCTCCAGCTACGGCGGCTGGGTCTGGTTCAGCGCCGCCTACGTGGACTGGAAGGCCCTGGATGACGACGCCTTGTCGATCCGAATGGGACGTCAGTACTACCAGATCGGCGGCCTGGGGGGCGCCGAGGACTTCGCGCTCTCCGACAACATCGATGGCGTTCGCATCGATCTGAAGCTGGGCAACATCGGCCACCTCGAGCTGATTCCCGTCACGGTGGTCGGGCTGAGCGGCGACAACGACAACGCCAACTTCTACA
The DNA here is from genome assembly GCA_016845285.1 of Deltaproteobacteria bacterium. GTDB lineage: Bacteria > Myxococcota_A > UBA796 > UBA796 > UBA2385 > BH17. The sequence goes on from JAERSX010000045.1 coordinate 1,432, forward strand.
GCTTCGTGTCGGCCTCCGAAGACACCACCTTCGGCTTCCGCGGTGACCACACGACCCGGCGCCACGGCGCGGTGCTGTCTCTGGATGGCGTCGCCGAGGGCCTCGATGCCCGGGCATACGCCTTCTACACCGACATCGCCAACCTCGGCACCGGCTCCGACATCAGCTACTCCGGCAAGCTGGGCAACTTCAGCGACAACGACTGGGTGATGAACATCGGCCTGCGCGGCAGCTACGAGGCCGGCGTGATCACGCCCTTCGCGGCCCTCGACCTGTCGACGGGCGTCGATCGCAAGGAGCTCGTGGCCCAGGACGTCACCACCAATGGCATGGCGATCTACGCCGGCCTGTACCTCGACACCGCCGAGGAAGAAGGCGAGCCGGGCCTCATGACCGAGCTGAGCTTCTACCAGGCCAACGGCGCGGCGTACGACGACGAGGGTCTGCAGTACAACCACGGCTATGTGGGCATGAAGGGCAGCCAGGCCGGCGGCATGATCGCCGACCGCTTCATGGGCTGGCACCCCGCCGCGTACGTGGGTGCCTACGGCGTGAGCCAGTCCCCTCACGACACCGATCGCAAGGCCGGCACCCGGGTCATCAAGGCCAACGTGGGCTACCAGCTGCCGGGTCCAATCCGCATCGACGCCGGCTGGTGGATGTTCCAGGACACTGGCCTGACCTTCATCAGCGACTTCGGCGCCATCGACAACTACGATCCGCCCTTCGGCTACAGCACCCGCGAGTTCGCCGCCGAGGAACGCCTGGGCAAGACCCTGGGCCAGGAAGTGAACCTGCACCTGGGCGTCGATGCCACCGAGTACATCTCGTTCTTCGCTGCAGGCGCCGCCTTCCTGCCCGGCGACTTCTACGCCATCGAGGTGGACCGGATCGCCGGCGACCAGCTCGGTGGTGGAGCCACGGCCTGGACGGGCGCGGCCGGCATGGACGTGGCGTTCTGATGCCGGCACTCCTCGCCATCGCGGCGCTCGCCGCCTGCAACCCACATCCCCTCGACGAGGACGGTGTGCCCGTCGACGGCAGCGAGCTGGGCCAGGTCGGCTTCAACGACGGCACCGGCACCGTGGCCGGCAGCGAAGGAGAGATGAACTCCGAGCGGGGCAGCATCGTCTTCACCGAATTCCTGTGGTCAGGCTCGGTGGACGCCGACGGAACCTGGGACGCCGCCGATGTCTTCGTGGAGATCAAGAACGAGGGCAACAGGCCCGTCAACATCTCCAACTGGCGCCTCATCCAAGAGGGCACCATCGACGAGACCTACCGGATCCCCGAGACCGAGAACATGATCGAGGTGGGCGAGCGAGTGTTCATCGCCGCGAAGGACACGGGCTGCTTCCCGTACCCCGACTTCGTCATCCCCAACCTTCGCTTCCCCATGAACGCGCCCTTCGAGTTCACGCTCCGCGACGCCGACGAGCGCCTGCTGGAGCCCTCCGGTAGCGAGGAGCACCTCCCCTACGCAGGTGGCTACGACTTCGTCCGTTCCCGGTCCATGGAGCGGGTGGAGATGATGTTCGGTGGCCGCGGCACCGAGCCGCACATGTGGCACTTCCACGTGCCCTATGAAGACGACGAGATCAAGGAAGCCTTCGGGACCGAGCGGGGCGACGAGAACCGCTTCGTGGTCAACAACGACCTCGTCTCCGAAGACTGCCGCAGCCACACCCACGCATCACCGGGGAGGCCGAACTCACCGGACTACTCGGGTGCGTACAGCACGGGGAGCTTCGAGTGATCACCCTCCTGCTCCTGGCAGCCTGTGCGCCGCCCGACACCAGCACCATGTTCCATGTCGTCGACGTCCACGTGACCGACGACAGCGACGAGGCTCACGGCCACTTCGTGGAGACCATCGAGGCGGCCGAAGAACGGCTGGCGGTGATGCTGCCCACCATCGAGGACACCGCCCTGAGCGACGCCATCGTGGCGGCCGCCGACCGTGGCGTCGAGGTCGAGGTTGTGGTCGATGTCGACAACGCCACCGCCGACGGGGCCGTGGCCCTGGACGCCGCCGATGTGCCACTCCAGCTGGCCGATGGCGACATCACCTACTTCGAGTTCTCCGTGGGCGACATGGTGGCCTGGGACAGCACCGAGACCTTCATGTCACATGCCGTCGTCATCGCCGACGACAAGCGCTTCACCGCCGCATCCACCGCCGGTCAGGTCGACGCGGGCTGGCGGGTCGTGCTGACGGGTACGGGCGAAGACCTGGCGAGCGACCTGGCCGACGAGCACGTGCAGATCTTCGGCGGCACCGACGCCACCTCGCTCACCACCTACTCGAGCCTGGCCAAGTCCATCAGCGACCACCGCTGGCGCTACCCCACCGAGACCGAGGTCGACCTGGAGATGTGGCTCGGGCCCCAGGAGCGGCTGGTCAAGCGGGTGGTCGACGCCGTGTACAGCGCAAAGAGCGACGTGCGCGTGCTCACCAACGACCTGACCGACCCCGGCCTGGCCAAGGCCCTGCAGGCCAAGGCTGCCGATGGCTTCGAGGTCGAGGTCGTGGTGGGCCCTGCCTTCGGCACCAACGACGACGAGCTGTCGGCGGTCTACGTCGACGAGGCACCCGATGTGCCCATGGCACAGGTCGATGATGCCGTGGTTCCCACCCTGGTCCTCGTCGACTTCGGTCAGGCGCGAGACGGGCAGTACCACCGGCCACGAGCCATGGTGCTCACCCACGATCTCTTCGCCGCGTCCCGGCTCTACACCGACGATCAGGGCCGCACCGAGACCATCCTCACCGATCAGCTCATCGACGGGACCCTGTGGAGCTTCGACGTCTACGACGCGCCGTCCGAGGAGCTCCTCATGCTGGAAGAGCTCTGGAAGATCCACCGCGACGCGGCGCAGGAGCTTTAACATGGCACACGTGAGCCCACGTTACACCATCGCTCTCGCCATATTGCTCGGATGCAACAAGCCTCCGTCGCAGGCCGATCTGGACAAGACCCGCGGCGGCCGTGTCGAGGTCTACTTCAACGATCCGGGGACCCGCGCCCAGAACATGTGGATGCCCGATGCCATCGACGTGATGATCGAGATGATCGACGGCGCCGAGGACAGCATCGAGGTCGCCGTCATGGGCTTCACCTACGACCCTCTCATCGAGGCCTTCATCCGCGCCCACGACCGTGGCGTCGAGGTCCGCATGGTGGGGGACGCCGGCCACTGGTACAACG
>JAERSX010000046.1 GCA_016845285.1 Deltaproteobacteria bacterium
TGCAGGTAGAGGACATCGCCCGGGTAGGCCTCACGACCCGGCGGGCGCCGGAGCAGCAAGCTGAGCTGACGGTAGGGCGTCGCCTGCTTGCTGAGGTCGTCGTAGACACACAGCGCGTGCATGCCGTTGTCGCGGTAGTACTCGCCGATGGTGACGCCCGTGTAGGGGGCGAGGAACTGCATGGGAGCGGGAGCGGCGGCGGTGGCGCTGACCACCGTCGTGTACTCCATGGCACCCTGCTCCTCGAGCTTCTTGACCACCTGGGCAACCGTCGACTGCTTCTGACCGATGGCCACGTAGATGCAGTGCATCTTGCGCTTCGGGTCGTCCTTGAAGATGCGCTGGTTGATGATGGCGTCGATGGCCACAGCGGTCTTGCCCGTCTGCCGGTCACCGATGATGAGCTCACGCTGACCACGACCGACGGGGATCATGGCGTCGATGGCCTTGAGGCCCGTCTGCATGGGCTCGTGGACCGACTTCCGCTTGACGATGCCGGGCGCCTTGATCTCGACGGGCATGTAGGCGGTGGCCTCGATGGGCCCCTTTCCGTCGATGGGGTTGCCCAGCGCGTCGACCACGCGGCCCATCAGTGCCGGGCCAACCGGCACCTGCACGATCTTCTGCGTGCGGGTGACGGTGTCGCCTTCCTTGATGCCCCGGTCGTCGCCGAAGAGGGCGGCGCCCACGTTGTCTTCCTCGAGGTTGAGGACCATGCCCATCAACCCACCGGGGAAGCTGAGCAGCTCACCGGCCATGGCGTCGCTGAGGCCGTGGAGGCGGGCGATGCCGTCACCCACGCTGAGCACGGTGCCTTTCTCGGCGACCTTGACGGTGCTCTCGTAGTCCTTGATCTGCTGCTTGAGGATCTGGCTGATCTCGTCGGCGCGGATATCCATCACGCGGCTCCCGGGAGAGAAGGGATGTTCGAAAAGGGTTCGGGCGACAGGCTGGAGGCCTAGGCGTCGCCCACTGAAGCGGTGGGGTCTGAGAGGAGTGCCGCGCGCATCTGCTCGAGGCGAGCGCGCACACTGGCGTCGATGACGGTGTCGCCGATCTCGGCGACGATGCCGCCGATGAGGCTGGCGTCGGTGTCGAAGCTCACCACCACGGTCTTGCCGGTCGAGGCGGTCAAGGCAGCCTTGACCTCCTCGGCCATCTCGGCGCTCAACTCGGTGGCGGTGGTGACCGTGGCGCGGACGCGGCCGGCACGGACGTCGGCCATCTCGCCGTAGGCACGAGCGATGGCGCTGAAGGCCTGGAAGCGGTTCTTGTCGACCAGCAGCCGGATGAAATTGGCCACGTGGGGGTGGAGGTCCAGCTTCTTGAAGACCTCCTCGAGCACCGCACGCCGCACCGAGACGGTGACGCCGGGGTTCTCGAGGGCCTTGCGAAGCTCTCCATCGCCCAGGGCGAGGACCTCTCCGAAGACGTGGAGGTCGTCGGCGATGCGCTCGACCTTGTTCTCTTCGGCGCCGAGCGCGATGAGTGCCTTGGCGTAGCGCCGGGCAAGCGAACCACTAACCATTGGCCACCTCGCTCTCGCTGTTGACAGCGCCAAGGAATTCGCCTGCGAGGCGCTGGTGGTCGCCGTCGCCGATGTCGCGCTCGACGGCGTCGGTCGCGACCTTCACGGCAAGGTTCACCGCGTCTTCGCGGAGCTGCTGACGGGCGCGCTGCGTCTCGTCGCGGATGGAGCGCTCTGCGCTCAGGGCGATGAGGCGAGCGTCGCGATCGCCGCGCTGGTCGATGCTGTCGACCTCGCGCTGCACATCGGCCTCGGCGGCCTGACGCATGCTGGCGAGTTCCTGCTCGAAGCCGCTCAGCCGGCCCTCGAGCTCCTCGAAGCGAGCCTGAGCAGCCTGACGGGCCTCGGCGGCCTCTTGCAGCTCCCGGCGGGTCTGCGTGGACCGGTTGGCCAGCGCATCCTTGATCTTGGGACCGGCGAACTTGACGAGGATGCCGAGGACGATGGCCAGGTTGATGGCGTGGAAGAGCAGCTCCTTGGCAGGGAAGCCGCCCTCTCCGCCCCCGGCCGCAAGAGCGGTGCCGGTGCTGGCCACGAAGAGAAGAAGAGTTCGCATGGTCATCACCCCGCCGCCACGGAGCGGCCGAGAACCCGGCCGGCGATGTCGCCCGCCAGGCCGTGGGCGGTGGCCTCGAGCTCACCGCTCGCGGACACCCGGGCCTTCTCGATCTCGACGAGCGCCCCGGAGATCTGCACCTCGGCAGCGGCGCGGGCCGCGTGCACCTTGGCCTCGTACGCCACCATGGCCTCCGAGCGCCGCTTGGCGCGAAGCTCGGCGATCTGGCCCTTGGCCTTGGTGAGCTTCTCCCGGTACTCGGCGGTCCGCTCCTCGACCCGGGCCACCAGCTCTTCGGCCTCGGCACGCGAGCCAGCGATGTGGCGGTCGCGCTCGTCCAGGTAGTCGAGCATCGGCTTGAAGATGAGCTTCCAGAGGCCGAAGCACGTGACGAGGAAGGGGATCACCTGAAGCGCGACGGCCATCGGGTGAGGCATGACTTCCATGTGAGGATCTCCTGGCGCCGGGGCCGGGCCGGACGCCCTGGAAAGGACGGCCGAGCACACGTGCCCGGGAGGGGCTGCTGATCGCGTGATTGCCGGTGTCAGCGGCCCCGAGAGGGACCCGCCATTATTCGATCCACAAGGCCTCGGCAACCACGCCCGCCTGGGTCCACCAGAGGAACAAATAGCCGCATTCAACGGTCACAATGACACCGAAATGGTGAGTGCGGCCTCCCCCTGGAGCCACGTGTCGACCGTGTAACCATCGGTCGTTGTGGCCTGCTGGCGGTGCGCGACCGTGAACAGCCGCCCTCCGATGGCGACCCCCTGAGGCCACCAGAACTCGACGCCTGCGCCAGCCCGCAGGCCCACACCGCCGATGCGAGCCCGGTCTGCTGTCTCAGCCTCGTCCATGGCCAGGGCCTCTTCCTCGGACCAGGCCTCCGAGTGGTAGCGCACCCAGGGAATCGACCCGTAGCCACCCAGCTGCACGTAGCCGGCGGGGCCCTCTTGACTGGGTGCACCCAGGTACCGACGCAGGTCGAGACCCGGACGCACGGCGCCCACCGCGCGGTGGGTCTTGAGGTCGCCGGTCCAGGTCGTGCTGGCCTGCCTGGCGAGGCCGAGGCTGCCCAGGACCGCAGCCCGGCCGAAGCGGGGTCCGCCCCACGCGGTCAGCGGGGGGCGAATCACACCGTCGAGCTCGCCCACGAGCAGCCCGGAGCCCTGCTCGGCCGCCGTCCAGCTCAGGTCACCGCGCCCCATGGGCACGTAGTCGAGGCCCACCAAGGCCCGCCCGTGTTCGGGGACGGCCAGGGCCTGTGAGAGAAACGCGAGCAGTCCGAGGGGCCACACCCCCGGACCATACGCTGGCGAACGCGAGTCTGCTAGTGAGGCCGCGCCGAAGAGACCAGGGCCTCCTGGAGGCGACGCCGCTCAGAGAGCTCGATGCGCGCGAAACGACAGCCTGCAATCTTGTGCCCGGGCACCGACGGCGAGTCGCGGAGGTTGCGCACCTCGAGGACCACCGGCACCCCGTGGGCACCTGGGATCTGCACGCTGCCGCGGAGCGAATCACCGACCTCGAGCGCCATGCGTTCGGGGTCGAAGACGAAGCCGAGTCCCGCAGCGCTCATGTCGGACAGGGACAGCGACCAGCGCCGGCCGTCGTCCATGACGGGGCAGAAGCGGAAGCCACCGCCGCCACGCCCGAACTGGTGCCGGGCCACGATTCGGCGCTCGTTGCGCTCGATGGTCACCGGCGCCTCGAGGATGACCTGCTGCTGTTCCGTCACCGAGCTGATGCGGCTCAGGAAGCCATAAGAGGAGGCACCGCGGCTGTACCGGACCCGCACCACCTGTCCGGGCTTGGGCATCGAGCCGGCCTCGTCGAACAGACGCATCGAGACCAGACTGGTGGGGGCAATGGGTACATTGAAGGTGCAGCGGATGGTGCCAGCGCTGCCGTCCATCTCCGCCTCGCCGATCTCAGCGGCAGCGTAGAGAAGGTGAGCCGTCACATCATCGGTGCGACTGAGCCACTGACTGGAAGAACCCGAACGAAGGAATGCGCTGTGCATGATCTATCTCCCCAAAACGCTGTTCGCGTCTTGATCCAAGCATCGGATCACCCCAAAGACTCCGATAGGGCAAGATAGAGATCCGCCATGTTTATCGCCGCAATCCGCCTACAAGGCTTCCGGGATCTGCCCGCCGCTACGCTGGCCGACCTCGACCGCATCGTGCTCCTCCACGGGCCCGGGCCCCACAGCACCGCAGTGGGCGATGCCCTCGAGCTGGTCTTTGCCGCCCTCGATCCCGATGTCTTGGCTCGCCTCGTGCGCCGCTGGGGGCTCGTGGCCGACAACGAGGAACCCACCCTCGAGGGGCACCTGCTGCCCAACAACCCCGCCGCCCACGACCTGCCCGATCAGGTGAGCTGGACCGACACGCAGGCCGTCGACGAGCTCCTCGAACCCGGCGGCTCCCGCCGGCTCAAGGCCGCGGTCACCATCTCACCAGACCCCCCCCTGTACGGCTTCCTCCGCGAGGCCGCGCAACGAGACCCACGCCTGGTCCACGCGCTGGCCGCCGGCGCCGAGCTCACCCTCGAGGTCAGCGCCCTGTTCAACCAGCGTGGTGACGCCATGGCGCTCCACCTCCACCCCATCGCGCTGGGCGAAGGCACCATCCCCGTAGATGGCAAGGACGCACCGGCCTGGATCGGCGGCCTGCTCACGCGCCTGCGGGGCCGCTTCCTCCGCGTGGGTCCCGGCTTCGACGCTCTCGGCCACGCCCTGAACGCGCTCTCCTCCCGCCAAGCGCACGCCGGCTACGCCGCCTTCCAGGAAGCCTTCCCCGAGCGGTACGGACCGGTTCGCGTGGCCCGGGGCCCCGGCGGACGCCCGCTGCTGCTGGCCGGCGACCGCGATGCCCGCCGCTGGGGCACCGAGCTCCGCCGATTCGCGACCCTCGCCGCCGCCGTCCACCTCCACGGCGCCGACGTGGTCTGGGCCGAAGCCGAGAGCGACTGGCTCGACGAAGCGGTCGCCGGCGAGTCCTCCCCCCTCGAGCAGGTGTGGCGGGTGTCCGCGGGCGGCCAGGCCATCGATGGGTCAGCGAACCGCAACGAGGAGACGGCGTGAGCGCTGTGGCCCTCGTCCACACCGCGATCTGTCATCGCTGTGCCGAGCCCAAGAAGGGACCCTTCGTGCCCTGCAAGGGCTGTGGCTTCGTTCCCACCGCCGATCACCGCGCGGTGGCCTGGCTCTTCAGCCGGGAGCATCTCGACGAGGCAGAGCTGCAGGAAGCTGCGCGACGGGTCCGCCAGGGCGATCTACCCGAGCCTCCCAAGGCGTTGCGGGAACACGCCCGGGTGTCCATG
>JAERSX010000047.1 GCA_016845285.1 Deltaproteobacteria bacterium
CTCAGGAAGCGGCGCTGGAGACGTTGGTTGCAGCGTACGAGAACAGTGTGTCGAGGCTGCCGCCGAGCGCGGTGAGAGCGGCGATGATTGCGACGGCTACGAGACCAGCGATGAGGCCGTACTCGATAGCGGTGGCACCAGATTCGTCCTTGATGAAACGCTGCATGAGGGTCATTTCGTACTCCTGAACCAGGGGGGGAAGAGCGGCATCGCCCGTCGTTACTGGATGGGGATCGGCAGCGACGCCAGAGCCCTCCATCACGTGAACACATTAGGCGAGTAGGTCTGCGCGTGACAATGGAAAATTTTCATCACACGTTGCCATACGGCGCAGAAATCGGCCTAAATATCCTGTAAGGTATGGATAATACCGCTGAAAGATATACTTGAGAGGTTTTCGCGCCAGGGCGAAAAAAATTTTCCCGCCGCCTCTTCCCTCCAGCCGCTGAGCTTGGCTGTGCCCATGGCCAGTCGGCGGGCGAGGGGATCTGGCAGGAGCAACTGACCAGAGATCGCCAGACGCTCACCCACCGCATCTGCCCAGACCCGATGCCGGCGGGCGATGATCTGTTGTGCGCGTGTTGGGGTGGGGGGCGTCGCCTCGTCGGAGCACATGGCGTCTGCGATGATCCCGACGAGGACTTCACCGTGCCGCTTGACCAGCCCGTTGGGCATCCGGCGGTTCTCACGCATGGCCTGGGCACTGCGGGGCAGTCGGCGTGCGAGGTCGAGGGCGAGGCCGTCGCTCAGCATGTGGAAACCTGGCTGATCCCGGGCAGCCCCCTGAGCCTCACGCCAGCGGTACAGGGCCGCGAGCACACGCTGGCTCTCTCGAGACATCTCGGCGGCGACGTCCCACGAAGCGATCCGCTCGGCCGGGTCGGGTGGGGCGCGTAGCTCTTCGATGAGCTCCGCGGCGGCTGCCTCCGCCCAGGCCACACGGTCTGGGCGGCGGGCCGCCAGGTGATTCCAGAGCGCCGTCGTGACCGTCACGTCCTCGGCCGCATAGGCCAGCTGGGATGCGGGGAGGGGACGACGTGACCAATCCGCCAGACCTGTGGTCTTGTCCATCCGACGGCCCAGGTGGGTGTGGGCGAGGGTGCCGAGCCCGGATGGGTAGTGGTCACCCGACAGTGCAGCGAGCAGCTGGGTGTCGTGGACCCTGTCGGGCCAGATACCGAGGTGGTCGTGGATCAGTGACAGATCATGGCGTCCGCCGTGAACGATCCAGGTGCGGCCGGCGAGGACGGAGCGGAGCGGTGTGAGGTCGACGGCGCGGGGATCCACCAGCGCCACGCTCTGGTCTGGCAGGCCGAGCTGCAGGAGCATCAGCTCGGGCCGATGACGGCGCTCGGCATGGAATTCGGTGTCCAGCGCCACGCTTGTGGTCGGAGACAGTGCTGCCACGATCTCCGACAGGGCGTCGTCGGTGGCCACCCAATGGGTATGGGGCGTCACAGGATGGGCACGGTGGTCCATGGGGTCGGCGCCTAACGCGCGATAGATCGAGTCTCCCCTGTGTCGGCCGATCGGACCGTCGGAGGCTCGGTGTCCGCACCCGCCCTGCAGCCTGACAGCCCGCTCGCCGCCCGAGTTGGCGGCTACCTGTCCGAGCGCTTCCCGCTCGGAGCCTACGGCGTCCTGGTGGCTACCTTCTTCGGCAGCGCCATCCTCGTGGCGCTGGACCTGGGGTCCGCTGCCTTCGAGGCTCGGAGTCTGTTCGGCGCGCCTGTGGTGTTGCTCGTCTTCTTCCACCTGCGTGTCTTCGACGAGCACAAGGACGCTGCGTCGGATCGGGTGCACTACCCCGACCGACTGCTCACCCGCGGAGTGGTGACCCTCCCACTGTTGCGACGCATCGGCGTGGTGGTGATCCTCGCCGAGCTGCTGCTGTCCGGGCTGGTCGGCGGGCCGGCCCTCGTCGCGTGGGCGGCTACGCTCGCCTTCACGTTGGCCATGGCTGCAGAGTTCGGCTTGGGAGCCCTCCTACGGCCGCGTATGGTGCTCTACGCCATCACCCACAACCCCGTGGTGGCCGGGCTCTGCGTGTTCGCTTGGGCCTGCAGTGGCGCGACCTGGGAGGGGCCCTTCCTGGCCTATGTGCTGTTCGCTTCTGCTTCTTCCCTCGGCTTCGAGCTGGGGCGCAAGCTACGGCAGCCCGACGAGGAGATCGCTGGTGTGCCCTCCTACTCCTCGGTCCTCGGGCTCGGTCGTGCACGCCGCTTGCTCTTCGGCGTCTGGGTGTTGGCGGACGTCGGGGCTGGCTGGACCTGGGCGCAGCTGAGCTGCTCAGGTACGCAACGGTGGCTGGCGATGGGGGTCCTCCTGGTGATGGTCCTGCTCCCCGTGGTGCTGTGCACCGCCGGTGCCCGGGCCAAGCGCATGGAGCTCGCGGCGACCCTCCACCTGCTGCTCGGCTTCGTGGCGCTGGGGTTGGCCGCATGGTGATCCACGACGAAGAGCTGGTCCGGGGCGAGGCCACCGGGGTCGTCATCGGCGGCAAGGCCGCTGGGCTCGTGCGGCTGAAGGCTGCTGGGTTGCCGGTCCCGCGCTTCCTGGTCTTGCCGCCCGATGAGGGCGTCGATGCCGTGGTCGCTGCGTGGGAGACCTGGGGCTGCCCGGTGGTCGCGGTGCGATCGTCAGCTGCGGCCGAGGACGGCGCGGAGCACAGCTTCGCGGGCATGTACGAGACCGTGCTCGGTGTGGCCGACGACGCAGGTCTGCGCCGGGCTGTCGACCTCTGCCGCAGCAGCGCCGCCTCGCCTCGGGTCGCGGCCTACCTCGCCCGCCACGAGCTCGAAGCCACGCCCGTGGCCGTCGTGGTCCAGGAGCTCGTGGATGCCGAGGCCAGCGCCGTGCTGTTCACCGTCGACCCCGGTGACCCCGATCGAGCGCTGATGTCGGCCAGCTGGGGGCTGGGAGAGGGCGTCGTCCAGGGGCTCGTGGCCTGTGACGAGTTCGCCGTGGACGTCGACGGTGTGGTGCAGGCCCGCCTGGCCGACAAGGATCAGGCGGTGCGGCTGGGCTCCACCGAGCCTGTGGCCGTTGCCGAGTCCGAACGGAAGACGGCCTGCTTCAGCGAGGCGCAGGTCCAGGCCTTGGTTGCCCGGGCTCGAGACCTGGCTCTTGAGTGGGAGCAGCCCCTGGACATCGAGCTGGCTCGGGTGGGCGACGAGGTGTGGTGGCTCCAGGCGCGCCCCATCACCCAGCCGGTGCCGCGAGGACGCCGCCGGCTCTGGGACAACAGCAACATCGTCGAGAGCTACCACGGCCTGACGGGACCGCTGACCTACAGCTTCGCGAGCCGCGCGTACACCATCGTCTACCAGCTCTTCTGCAAGGTCATGGGGGTGGACGACGCCACCATCCAGGCCCACGCCGACGTCTTCACCCGCATGATCGGCCTCATCCGCGGGCGGGTCTACTACAACCTCAACGCCTGGTACCGCATGGTCTCGCTCCTGCCGGGGTACCGGTGGAACCGCCCCTTCATGGAACAGATGATGGGCGTGGCCGAGGTGGCCGGAGACGAGGAGGCGCCGGAGACGGGGAACCGCTGGGCGGCGCTGCCGGTGCTGCTGTGGAAGGTCGGCGGCCTGCTCTGGCGCCTCGGCCGCATCGAGCGCGACATCGCGTCGTTCAAGCAGACCTTCGACCAGGCCGAGTCCCTCTTCCGGGAGCGCGACCTCGAAGAGCTCGATGCGCACGAGCTCATCGAGTTCTTCGGGGTGTTGGAGCGCCGCCTCCTCTGGGCCTGGTCGACCCCCATCGTCAACGACTTCTTCGTGATGATCTTCTTCGGCCTGCTGAGGAGCCGCTGCGAGGCCTTGCTGCCCGACGCCCCTGGCCTGGCCAATCGACTCCTCGCGGGCGATGGTGACCTGCCCAGCACCCAGCCGGCCCGGCGTGGGGTGGCCGTGGCCCGTCAGATGCGACGTCTGGAGAGCCTGTGGGCACGCGTGGAGACCCACCGGTCGATGGCCGAGCGACGTGCCCCAACCGATGGGGACCCACGAGATCTCGAGGCTCGGGCCTTGCTCGCCGCCTTTCGCGAAGATCCTGAGATCGACCAGTCCCTGGGTGCCTGGCTCGACGACTTCGGCGACCGCAGCCCCGACGAGCTCAAGCTGGAGGTGCCCACCTGGCGTCATCGGCCTGCAGCCTTGCTCGATCTCTTCTGCGA
>JAERSX010000048.1 GCA_016845285.1 Deltaproteobacteria bacterium
GAAGGCAGCCGCCATGGCCTCTCCGACGGCCCGTCGGGTCCGGCCGTTCCAGTACCGCCGGTGGGCGTCCCGCTCGACGGCGTCCCAACCGTGGGGCCATGCGAGGGCCAGCCCGCCCAGGTTGGCGGCGTTGCGCGCCCCGACATCCAGGCCGCGTCCCACCGGGAGGTCTTGGGGCAGCCACCCGGCCAAGAACTCCAGGGCCGCGAGGCTCTCGGCGAGCTCGGACGCACCGCAGGCACGGGTGAGGGCCTCGAGCGGGTAGCGATGGCTCAGCTGCTCGATGGCGCGAGACGCCGCGCGGGGATCTGGCGCCCGCCCGGCCCCCGCCTCCAGCGTGCTCGGCCCAGGCAGGCTCGCCTCGGGAGACCAGCTCAGCGCATCCCGAGCGGAGAGCGAGAGCCGAGACAACAGCTCAGAGATCGAAGAGCGGGTCGGAGAGGCGGGCACAGCCTGGAAGGGTAGCCCGATCGCGAAGCGGCCTCACAGGCGTAGGTGCTACGACCGGGGACTCGCAGGTACCCGTCGCCTGACCTTTCCAAGCGTGGTCTCACTGGAAGAGTCGAGCTGGTCGAAGAGGGTATGGGCCTGCGCGATGGTTCGCGCGGGATCGAAGGAGATGGCATCGATCTCGAGCAGGGCGAGCAGCCCGCCACTGTCGACTCCAGCACGGGCCTGAGCGGCGGTGTGAACCGCAACATCGGCCACATGCACGACCCACGCGAAGGGCTGCTGAGCGGGCGTGGCTGCGGCGGGGTTGTGGTGGAAGGCGATGCCCGCCGAGACCTGTTCACCCAGCTTCCAGGAGCTCGACACCAAGACCCCCAGCGAGGCGTGGTGGGCCAGCGCAATCTGTTGGACCAGCTCCGGCCGAGGGGCCGGCTGGCCAGGACGGCAGGACGCCGCCCGGTAGACCAGAAGCTTGCCCACGTCGTGGAGCAGGCCGGCGAGGTAGGTCTGCCCCCCCGTCTCGGACGCAACCCACGTCGCGAGCTCGGCCGCCACGATTCCGTGCGCACGAACCTCTTTCACCACCTGCTCGTAGCCCCGAACCCGGAACACCGCGTCGTACATGCAGGTCCTCATGGCGATCTGCCAGAGGGTGTCGAAGCCCAACCGCGCGACGGCGTTCTGGAAGTTGGTGGGACGGGTCGTGAACGGGAGACCACAGGCCTGCTGCCAGATCCGCTTCACCAACGCGGGCTCACGCTCCGCCAGCCGGGCCACCTTCTGGATGGGCACGTCTCGCTGCCGAAGGAGCCGGTCGAGCTGTCGAGCCACATCGGGGAAGGGCGGCAGGTCGAGGGCCTCGGTGCCGACGGCCCGCACCAGGCGCTTCAGGAAGGCCACATCTCCCTCATGGTCAGACTCGTCGGCCAGCTCGAAGAGACGCTGGAGGAGAAAGGTACGGACCTCGAGGGGGTCGGCCGACGGCGCATTGCGGCCCAAGGTCCACGCACCTGGCACGGACCCTTCCTGGCTGCCCGGCTCGGCTTCAGGGGCCTCGACGGGCGGCGCCACGACCCGAAGCGTCCGAGGCCCTGCCTTGGCCCGGGGAACCGTCACCGGCCGCGTTCCCCCGAGCCCACTACCGAACAACGACGCAATCCAGTCCCGCAAGCTGAACCGGTGTAGGCGTAGTGGGGAAAGTGTCATGGGGATGTCAACCACCGTAGCACCAGTGTGCTCGTGTCGAGTGGCTCTACATGGCCCGCAGCGAGATCGGCACAAGACAAGCCCCTCTCCTACCCACCTGGGGTCGTGGTCTTGTTCCTCTCCAGAGTTGCAGAGCACGGCAGCGCCCTCACCCCTGACCCGAATTGGACCACCCCCCCAATGTGATCAAACGGTCGACATCGGTCAGGCGGCCGTGGAGCGGACGACCAGCGGAGCCTCGACGAACGTGGTCGCGAGGTCATCGCTGAGCCGCACTGCCGTCCGCGGGTCGATCCCCAGCGCCTTCAGCACTCCGTCCCGCGACGCGCTCGAGTCCTTGAGTTGGCTGCTCAGCTCCCCCGGGTCGATGCACGTGTAGGTCAGCTGCTCACCGTCCGCTGGGGGGAGCTGGCGGGGGCTCACGTCGTAGTCCAGCTCGTCGCGCTGGATCGATTTGGTATGCCCCGGCTCGCTCGGCGTCTCGGGGCGGAACCCGATGGTGCCGGGGGCCCTGATCGGTGGTGCGTTCATCGCGGCGCTGGGGTCGTGGGTCTTGCCCCACATCGCGCCCGGGTAGAGCTTCGGTTCTTTCACTTCGAAGAGGAAGTCGTGGGCAGTCGTTTGTTTCCAGCGGCTATCGTTGGAGAGCGTGACGGTGGCGACGACCTGGGTGGGCTGGGCCAACACGAGCGCATCGAGCTTGATCGGCACCAGCAGGATGTCGCTCATGGGGTGCCTCCGGTCGGGAGCAGGAAGCGAACGAGGTCGGGGCTCGCGATCATCTGCAGCGCGAAGGCGGCGGACGTCCACTCCTCCTCCGATTCATCGGGTTGGTGTTTGAGTTCGGCCTCGAACCGTTTGGCGAGCGCTGGAAAATCGACGATGCGGGACTCGTCGATGGGGAGGTGTTCCAGATCCTCCCCCGTTATCTGTTTGCCATCGAGCCCACGGACCTTCTTGGTCAGGTCCTTCGGTTCGACCTCGGCGCTATCGGTGTCGGGGAGGTCGAAGCCAAAGTGCAGGGTCTCTGGTTTCAGATGGATGTCGACCGTCTTGAGGTCTCCCTGGAAGAGGCAGAGCAGGACGTTCTTGGACAGGCACTCCCGGCGGAGACAGGTCAGCGTTGAACCGGGGTGGGAGGCGTCGGCTGGGATGATCGAGTCATAGGCGTCGATCAAGAGCCCGGGGTAGCCGGACACCACCTCGGAGCGGATCAGCAGCCCGCTGATGGTGGGCGGGGATGTCTCCTGAACGCCGCTGGACGACGTGCCGGTCGTCGTGTCCTCAGCCTGGACCCGGCCCACGCTCAAGCCGCCGTCACGGAAGCACTCGAGCCACAACGGGTCGACGGTGAACACGCGCAGCGACTCGGCGGGCAGCAGGCGCTCGTCGGGCACCAGGTAGGTGAAGGGCACATGGTGGAGCAAAGCGGCGTCGTCCAGCCACTTCTCGACCTCTTCGGGCAGGCCCTCAGCGTCGGGGGCGGGGATCCGCCCCGCGATGGGCAAGTGGTAGCCGAAGTCCTCTGCGTACCGCTTCGCCGCCGCCACATGGGCGTGGGCCCGCTTCCAGTGGAACAGACTCAGCGCCACGCGGGTGTCCGCCAACATGGCCATGCGACCCAGCTCCCATGCGGCTGCGTAGGACACGTCGAACATGCCCGTCTCCCTATCGAACAGGAGCAGCGTGTCAGCGGCCTCCGCTGGAAGTCTGCCCGGGAGCTCATCCGGCAGGGACGGTCTCTTCGGCACCAGTGGACCGTGATACCAGGAGACGCTGCGGTCACCCTGGCGGAAGCCGTGGGGGAGCGGGACCAGACCGGACTGCAAGCGGGACCGGGTCTTCTCGAGCGCTGTGTCGCCCCCGTTGAGCAGGCCGTGGACAGGTAGGTGGAAGTCGACGCTCCGTTCCGGCTCTCCCGCATGGAGGGCGGCCAGCACCAGGCCACCAAAGGTCTTCGGCCCCATGCCGTGCACGGCGTCGACTTCGGCCAAGGTGGAAAACGGGCCGTGCTGGTCTCGGGAATCGCAGATCTTGTCCGCCACACGGCTGATCTCCGACGCCTCGAGCTGTTCGCGCGACGAGTCGTTCACCAGGGCGAGGATATCGACGGCCAGCGGCGAGCCCTCTTTCACACCGTGGACGAGGTCGAAGTCCGGGGAGACGTCGGGCTCCTGCGCCACGTAGTGGGTCATCCGGGCCAAGGCCCAGTAGTCGAAGTGGGGGATGGCATCCAGATCAGCCAGCGTCTTGAGTGTGTCCGGGTGGTTCCAGAGCTTGTCCGACAGCTCCTGCGCCGCCAGCCCATGCAGCTGGAAGGGGTCATCGTCGAGGGTCTGCAGCAGGCCCTGCTGACTCGTGCTCTTCTCCCTGGCCTGATGCAATGCCTCGAGGATTGCAGCAGCGATTGCACCGTCTTCGGCGAGCCCGTGCACCAGCTCGCTGCGGGCAGCGACGGTGCTGTGCCGGTTCAGGCCTTCGAGGAGGCCCTTGAAGGTCTTGGTGGGATCGGTGCAGAAGAACTGCCAGCTCTTCAGGCTGACCAGACGAACCAGGTCATCATCTCCCTTGGCGGTCAGCCAGTTGAAGCCGTCCGGATCTTTCTCGTAGCGGGCCTCGAGGGACACCAGGTGGACGACGGACCGCGTGTTGGGCTCGGGCAGGCGGTTGCCCAACACAACGGACAACTCACTGTGTGCCTTCTGTTCACTTTGCCCCTCCTGATCGACGGGGGCGGGGGCCACGGCCCGTGCGTGAGTGCGATATTTGAGGTCGGCCGCCTTCTTGGGCAGCAGGGGCTCGAGTGTCTTCCGCTTCACGTCGATGACCACGACCTTGTCGGTCGGGTGTTGCGCGCTCTCGGGGGCCCCGCCGTGCCAGCTCGCCGGCGGCTTGTCGACCGGCGTCTTGCCGATCTCACTCAACGGGACCGTCATGGGGGTCGGGACCTCGTCGTCCGGGGCGAAGAGGAGCAGCGCCAGCCAGGGAGGGGCATCCTTGCTGGCGTCGGTCTTGCTGGCGTCGGTCCAGGCCGAGCGCTCCCACGGGAGCGTGTTGCGGTTGAAGATCACGTGCGGCAGCACACCGCGGTAATCGCCTCGGCTGCCCGGGGGCGGGAAGACGGCGTGTACCGCTTCGGGGTGCAACTCATAGCGGTCTCCGAACACCAAGATGTCCTGAGACTTTGTGAACTTCCGGGACGTAACGACGCCACCATGGCAGGTCAGCGTCTGGGTGACCTGCACCGTGTACTCACCGGACGGCAGGCTTGGTCGATGATCCGCGATGAACTGGATGTGGTCTTCAGGGTGAAGCTCAGGCTCCAGAGAAACATCGGTGGGCATGAGAACTCCCATCCACAACACGTGGTGAGCCGCTGGTAGCTGCACCCGCAGCTTCCAGCGCCCAATAGCGGAAACTGTTTCCATCACACCATGTGACTGTTCATGTTTCCGAATGCTCAGATCCTAGGGCGACACATGAAGCCCAAGGATCATCACAGCTCCCACCGTCTCGCGCTCGTCGCGCGGTCCTGGCGACCGGAGCTGGCGCCGAGTCTGGCGTCGCACACGCGACCTACAGCCGCGGCGGTCACCTCCTCCAACTGGAGGGCATCCTCCGGGATGCGACCGGATTGATGGAGCTCCGATAGACGCTACTGTCGCTGGGAAGCGGCCGCCGCGCGCCGGGCCCGCTCCAGGGCATCGTCCCCTTGGGACTCTTCGATGGCCTCTCGCACCGCCCCTGACGGCACCGCCGCCTCGAGCTGGGACACGAGCTCGGGCACCTGCGCGTCCGCCTTCGACACGTGCCACCCAAAGAAGGGGATGCCAATGAGCAACCAGGACACAAACGCCCCGACGCCCACCGCCGCCAGGGCGAGCCCCGTCGCGCCGCCCTCGGAGACAGCCCCCGTCGCCGCCAAGGCCATGAAGAAGCC
>JAERSX010000049.1 GCA_016845285.1 Deltaproteobacteria bacterium
CAGGTGGGCGTGGCCCAGGCCTGCCTCGACATGACCGTGGACTACGCCAAGGTGCGCCGTCAGTTCGGCCGCCCCATCGGTGCCTTCCAGGCCGTGCAGCACGCCTGCGCCGACATGTTGGTGGCCGTCGAGTCGGCGCGCTCGGCCACCTGGTATGCCGCGTGGGCCCTGTCCGAAGAGACCCCGGACGCCACCGAGGCCGCGCTCGTGGCAGGCGCCATGGCCGCAGAAGCCGCATTTCAATGTGCCGGCGCAGCCATCCAGCTCCACGGAGGCATCGGCTTCACCGCCGAGCACGACGCCCACCTCTACTTCCGACGCGCACGCGCCAGCCGTGATCTGTTGGGCTCGCCCACCGCCCTCCGCTCACGCATGGCCGACCAGCTCCTGGGGGCCATGTGAACCTCCACTTCTCGGCAGCAGACGAGGCCTTCCGAGCCGAGGTGCGCGCCTGGCTGGACGAGGCCCTGTCGGGGGCCTTCGACCGCCTCCGCGGCCGCGGTCACCTAGGCGAGATGGACGCCGAGATGGACGGGCGGCTCGAGTGGGAACAGAAGCTCGCCGAGGGAGGCTGGACCTGTGTGGGCTGGCCGGAGAGACACGGTGGTCGTGGGCTCAGCCTCTACCAAGAGGTCATCTTCTACGAGGAGTACGCCAGGGCCCGCGCCCCGGGCCGGGTCAACCACGTGGGCGAGCACCTGCTGGGTCCCACCCTGATCCACCACGGCACCCCGGCCCAACAGGCTCGCTTCCTGCCCGGCATCCGAGCCGGCACCGAGATCTGGTGTCAGGGCTACTCCGAGCCCGAGGCGGGCAGCGACCTCGCCAATGTGCAGACACGTGCCGTCCTCGATGGCGACAGCTGGCGTATCGACGGACAGAAGGTGTGGACGAGCCTGGCCCCCTGGTCTCAGTGGTGCTTTGTGCTCTGTCGCACGGACCCGGACGCTCCCCGTCACGCTGGCATCAGCTGCATGCTGGTTCCCATGGCGCAGGCCGGGGTGACCACCCGGCCCATCGAGCAGATGTCGGGGGGCTCCGAGTTCGCCGAGGTCTTCTTCGACGACGCCCGCACCGAGGCCGACCTGGTGGTGGGCCCGGTGAACGGCGGCTGGAAGGTCGCGATGGGAACGCTGGCGGTGGAGCGGGGCGCCAGCACACTGGGCCAGCAGCTCATGTTCGGCGGTGAGCTGGAGCGGGTCATCGCTGCGGCGAAGCGCACCGGCACGGCTCGCGACCCCGCCATCCGAGACCGCATCGCCCACCTCTGGATGGGGCTGCGGGTGCTGCGTCTCAATGCGCTACGCACCCTCTCCGCCCACCACGCAGGAGCTGAGCTTCCTCCCGCCGCCATGATCAACAAGCTCTGCTGGGCCACATGGCACCGTGACCTCGGCGAGCTGGCCCTCGACGTGCTCGGCAGCGTGGCCTCGGAGACCGACGAAGAGCTCGGTGAGCTCCAGCGCCTCTTCCTCTGGACCCGCGCCGACACCATCTACGGTGGCACCAACGAGATCCAGCGCAACATCATCGCCCAGCGCGCGCTGGGCCTGCCCCGAAAGTGAGGCTAGTTTCCAAATGAATTCAAGCACTCACGGTCTGTTACGCGACAAGACTGTGCTCGTCACCGCCGCCGCCGGCACCGGCATCGGCTTCGCCACGGCCCTCCGGTGCGCCCAGGAAGGTGCGCGGGTCATGGTGAGCGATCGCAGCGAAAAGCGCCTCGTGGAGGCCGCCGGCCGCATCGGTGAGGCGACGGGACAGGCCACCCCCTGGGTGCTCTGCGACGTGACCGATCAAGAGCAGGTTGACGCGATGTTCGCCGCGGCCATCGACGCCTTGGGCCACGTCGACGTGCTCGTGAACAACGCCGGCCTCGGCGGCACGGCCCGTCTCGTCGACATGCCCGATGCCGCATGGCACAAGGTCCTCGATGTCACCCTCACGGGCACCATGCGATGCATGCGTGCTGCGCTTCAGCACATGGGCCCCCGTGGCAGCGGTGCCATCGTGAACAACGCCAGCGTGCTCGGATGGCGCGCCCAGAAGGGCCAGGCCCACTACGCCGCGGCCAAGGCCGGCGTGATGGCCCTCACCCGCTGCGCTGCACTCGAGGCCGCCGAGGTGGGTGTCCGCGTCAACGCCGTCGCCCCCAGCCTGGTCATGCACCCCTTCCTGCATCGGGTCACCTCGCCCGAGCTCCTCGCCGAGCTCGAGGCCAAGGAGGCCTTCGGCCGCTCCGCGACACCCGAGGAGATGGCGAACATCATCTTGTTCCTGGCGAGCGACCTGAGCTCGTACATGACCGGCGAGGTGGTGAGTGCCAGCTCGCAGCGTGCTTAGGAGCCCCCATGATCGACCGTGACGCCGTCGGCGCCGAAGGCACACCCTTCGAGATGCGAATCGAGGCCGGCAAGATCGCCGAGTTCGCCCGCGCCGTGCATGCTCATCACTCCGCACATGCCGGCGAGGCCGCTGTCGTGCCCGCCACCTTCCTGACGAGCCAATTCTTCTGGGAGGAACGAGTCGACGACGCCAACCCCTGGCACCTGGCCAAGATGAGTCAGGAGCGCGGCATGCACGCCGAGCAGGAGTACGTCTTCCACGGCCCTCCCCCACGGGCTGGCGACACCCTCTCCGCGCGCTCCAAGGTGACGCGGATCTGGGACAAGACCTCCCGGAGCGGGCGGGTCCTGACCTTCGTAGAGATGATCACCGAATTCCGAGACGACACCGGGCGCCTGGTGGCGGAGGCCATCCTGACGGGCGTCGAGCCGCAGGAGGCCCCATGAGCACCGCCGCCCGCCTCGCCGGCACCGAGCCCGCCCCTCGAACCCTGGGGCCCCTGACCGTCACCGACTTCGTCCGCTACCAGGGCGCCTCGGGCGACTTCAACCCCATCCACCACGACCACCTCTTCGCCACCTCGTCCGGCTACGAGGGCCCCTTGGGCATCGGAATGCTCGCCGCGGGCGCCATGAACGCCTGGGCGACGGACTGGCTGGGGCCCGACCACATCCGCCGCACACGCATGCGGTGGAAGCGACCGGTCTTCGCGGGCCACACCTTGACCATCACCGGCAAGGTCGTGGCCGAACCCCACGAAGAGGGCCAGGACTACGTCGACCTCGAGGTCTCCGTGCACAACCAGGACGGCGAGCTGGCCGTACAGGGCTGGATGCGCTTCGTGCGCCCACCATCTGCAGAGACGGCACCATGAGCAAAGTGCAGACACGTGTGGTGCTCGTCACCGGTGGCACCCGAGGCATCGGAGCAGCCATCGCAGCGCAGTTCCGTCGAGACGGAGACACCGTGGTGGTCTGCGGGCGGCGGGAACCCGAAGACCCGTCCAACTTCATTGCCTGCGACGTGCGTGAAGAGTCCGACAGAGAGCGTCTCTTCGAAATGATATCGAACCGTTGGGGACGACTCGACGTGCTGGTGAACAACGCTGGCGGATCCCCACCCGTCGACGCCGCCACTGCGTCTGTGCGCTTCCACGAGAAGGTCCTCTCCTTGAACCTCACCGCCCCCCTGCACCTCATGCAGCGGGCCAACGAACGCATGCAGGCTCAGGGGTCGGGCGTCATCGTCAACATCGCGAGCGTGAGTGGCATTCGGCCTTCGCCGGGCACCGCCGCCTACGGCGCAGCCAAGGCCGGGCTCCTGAGCCTCACCAGATCGCTGGCCATCGAGTGGGCGCCAGCCGTCAGGGTCTGTGCGGTCACCCCGGGTCTCGTCGCCACCCCCGAGTCGGCGGCCCACTACCCCGACCCTGCCGCCATCGCAGCCACCGTGCCCCTGGGCCGCTTCGGCAGCCCCGACGACGTGGCGAACGCCGTGGCCTTCCTGGCCTCTCCCCAGGCCACCTACGCCACAGGGACCCACCTGGTCCTCGACGGCGGCGGCGAGTGGCCTGCCTTTCTGCGCGCCCTGGGTCCAGGTGTCCCGGGCGCTCCCCCCTCCTCCTCGGAGTCCTCATGATCTGCAGAGACCGCGTGGTCATCGTCACGGGCGCTGGCCGCGGCATCGGCCGGGCCCACGCCCTCGCCTTCGCTCGCGCGGGTGCACGGGTGGTCGTCAACGACATCGGCGCCAGCCTGGCCGGCGAAGGCCTCGACAGCAGCCCCGCGGCCCAGGTCGTCGCCGACATCGAAGCTGCCGGCGGCGAGGCCATCGTGGACGGACACGACGTCGCCGACTGGGACGGTGCCGGCGCCCTCGTCCAGGCGGCGCTGGACCGCTGGGGCCGCCTCGACGTCATCGTCAACAACGCCGGCGTGCTGCGGGATGGGATGTTCTTCAAGGCCACCCCCGACCAGTGGGACGCGGTGATGCGCGTGCACCTACGGGGCCACTTCTGCGTGGGCCGGCACGCCGCAGCCCACTGGCGGGCCGCGAGCAAGGCCGGCGACGAGGTGACGGGTCGCATCATCAACACCAGCTCGGGTGCCGGCCTGCAGGGCTCGGTGGGTCAGGCTGCCTACAGCTGCGCCAAGGGCGGCATCGCCGCGCTCACCCTGGTGCAGGCCGCCGAGCTGGGCCGCTACGGCGTGACCGCCAATGCCATCGCGCCCGCCGCACGTACCCGCATGACCGAGCAGGTGTTCGCCGACATGATGGCGGCTCCTGAAGGGGGCTTCGACGCGATGGACCCGGCCAATGTCGCCCCCCTCGTGGTGTGGCTGGGCTCGGCCGAGGCCGGCGACATCAGCGGCAAGGTCTTCGAGGTGCAGGGCGGGCAGATCATCCTCAGCGACGGCTGGCGCCCTGCCGGTCAAGTGGACAAGGGTGCTCGCTGGGACCCGGCCGAGCTCGGCGAGGTCATCCGTAGACTCGTGTCGGATGCACCGCAGGCCATGCCGGTCTACGGCGCGCGCTGAGCGATCGAAAGGGCAATCCAACAGACACAGAGAAGGCGGCTACCCTACGTTGGGTGCCGCCATCTCGGTGTGTTTATGGGGGTATGTAAGGGGGGCCCCACACCCACGTTGGAACCTGTGCCTCTTCGTTACGCTACATCGTTAGCGTCGATGGACCCAAGTCACCAATTCGGTGCGTTCTTTGCACGAGAACATTGCTTCGGCTCTATTCCACACGAGTGGATGTGGCGCGCGCGGCTCTCGCCGGCAGACAACCCTCTCAGCTCGCCTGTTCCGTGCAGTCGGGGGCCGGCATTTCCTTGTCGGGTGGACTGTCGGACATGCCGCCTCCGTTCGCTTCAGTTGACCAAAGTCTAAGGTCTGCCACAGGCGAGACAAGATCTTTTTCCCCCTCCTCCGAAGATATTTCCCCGTGCCGCGTGGAACACCCCGTGAAACGCGGGCTTCTCACCCGCCGAGGTCTCTTCACACCCACCGCCGACCTCCCTTGGTCAAGGGCAGCAGCGTTTACCCTGTCGGGGCGATAGTCAGCGACTCGGAGGAGCAATGGCCTCAAGCGACCTCGGTACCTACCAGATGCTCTGGGACTGCGAGAACTGCGACACCGAGCGACTGCTCGGGCTGAACCACCGGCACTGTCCCGCCTGTGGCTCTCCGCAGGACCCGGAGCGGCGCTACTTCCCCACCGAAGACAACAAGGTGGCCGTGGAAGACCACGAGCTCACCGGAGCGGATCGCACCTGCCCGGCCTGCGAGAGCCCCAACGCCGCAAAGGCGGGCTTCTGTGGCGGCTGCGGCAGTCCCCTCGACGAGGCGGACAGCGTGGCCGTCCGCAAGGAGCAGACGTCGAGCTCGGCCGGCGACTTCGCGGACGACAGCGCGAACGCGGCCGAGACGGAGCACGCAGCAGCCGACGGGAGCCCCAGCGCCTCAGCACCGTCGCCAGACGCGGGAGACGAGGGTTCGGGTGGCAAGGCTCGCAAGGGGGGCCTCTTCGCCGGGGCCGCCGGCATGTTGATCCTGGGCGCCATCATCTTGTGTTGCGCCGTGGGTGGCATCTTCCTCTTCTGGAAGAAGGACGCGAGCTTCACCGTCGAGGGCCACTCCTGGACCCGCACCATCGAGGTGGAGAAGCTGGACGAGGTGAGCAAGTCGGCCTGGAAGGACGAGGTTCCGTCCGGGGCCGACAACGTGTCTTGCAAGAAGGCCGAGCGCTCCACCAAGAAGGAGCCAGACGGCGAAGAATGCGTCACCAAGCGCAAGGACAACGGAGACGGCACCTTCACCGAGCGTGAGGAGTGCACGACCAAGTACAAGAAGGTGCCGGTCTACGACAAGAAGTGCAGCTACACCGTCGAGGACTGGGTGGTCAGCCGCACCGAGAAGGCCGACGGCAAGGGCCTCAAGCCGGCGCCCAGCTGGCCCTCGGTAAAGCTCAAGGACAAGGGCCGCCGTCTGGGCTCCGAGCGCGAGGGCGACCGCAAGGAGTCCTACGACGTGCACTTCACCGGGAGCGATGGCGCCAGCCACAGCTGCGACTGGTCGGAGTCGAACTGGAAGGCGGCGGCCGAGGGTTCGACCTGGACCGGGCAGGTGGGGGTGATGTCGGGCGCCATCGACTGCGGGTCACTGAAGCCGGGCTGATCGAGGTCGGCGGGCCCGCAGACAGCGCTCACACCGGGCCGGGGCCTCCTCCTCAGATGTCGATCTTCACCGGAATGCGCAGGTGGAGCATGCCGTAGGCGCGTCCCACGTGGAACATGCGCACGCTGGAGGCACCGCTGACCGTGCCGATGGGGAGGCCGATGCTGCTCTCCCAACCACCGCCCACCCACACACGCTTCGCGACCTTCCAGTGCACGTCCGGGTTGGCGGCCAGACCGACATGAGCCAGGCTTGCCGTCGGCCCTCCGGCCCCCTCGGCTCCCAGCAGTGTGATGCGAGGCTGGATGTTGAGCGAGGTGTGGGCCGGCCGGGCGTGGTGGAGCAGCTTGAGCGACAGCGGTGCCCACGAGGCGCCTCGCACGTTCGGCGAGAGCACAAAGGCGTCGGGGGCACCCATCATCCACCCTTGGCGAACGTGCAGATCGGGGAGGTGACGGAGCAGCGTCTCGCCCCGGTACCGCTGGGGGATGCTCTTCCGTACCCACTTCTTCTTGAGCTGCTTCCGGGTGACCACGGCATCGACCCGCAGCACCACCCCCGGGTGGAGGGTTCGCTCGGCGTCGAGATCGCCGAGACCGGTCCACACCGCTGGCCCCACGCCCACGTCGATGAGCACGGGGATCTTGCGCGCCGCAGCAGGCGACGAGAGCACGGCCAGGGCCACCAGCAACGAGGCGAGCCGACGAACCGTGGCGAGCGGGCGAGAGGCGAGGGGATGCGTCATGGTCGCCCATGGACGCAAGACCCCCACCCTTCATTCAACCGCAGCCCTCCGCATCGCAGCGGATGCTGGTGGTGCCCTCGAAGACGTGGCGGCTGCCCGCCTGGGTGGAGAC
>JAERSX010000050.1 GCA_016845285.1 Deltaproteobacteria bacterium
ATACAACGGGGGTCGATCCAGTTTTCCCGGTCGTCACATGGGAAGGCTCACCAGCGCTGCAGCCAGGTCAGCCCCACGCGGCTGAGGCCCAGCTGGTAGACCCCGTTTCCGCTGGGCACAGCCTCGGTCCCTTGGGGCGGCGCGGTCATGGACAGCACCGAGCTGTCGATGTCACGGGTGGCGCTGAAGAGCGCGTCGCCGCCCAGGGCGAGCCGGGTCTTCTTGCCCATGGACCAGATCACCCCCCCTCGGAGGTCGGTCGTGGCGAAGTCGAGGCTGGACGGGTGGGCGACATCGTCTGGCACCGACACCCCGTGCGCCAGCACGCCGCCGAAGAGCGCGACGCGATCGGTCGCCTCCACCTCTCCCGACACGCCGAAGATGAAGATGTCGGTGTTTCCGTTGAAGCTCTCCACCTCGCTCACGCCGCTCAGCAGGTCGTCGATGGTGAGCCCGAAGGTGTCGAGGACCCCGTCGAGCACGGGGTCGCTGGAGCCCGCGCTCAGGCCGGTCGGCCGGCTGGTGAATGAGGCCCAGCTCGACCAGCCCACCCAGTGAACCTGCGGGGTGATCACGGCCTTCTTGAAGGGCACCGACACCGACACGCCCAGCTCTGGGGGCATGTTCAGGGGGGTCTCCATCTGGCCGGCGACCTCCACCTGCAGGTCGTTGCTCGGCACCAGCACGAAGTCGGCGGTCGTGACGCCGCTCATGGGGGCCCGGTAGTAGGCCGACACCTGCCAGCCCTCGGCAGGGCGGATGTGGGCGCCCAAGGCATAGGACATGGCGCCACCCACGCCATCGTCGAGGCGGGTGTAGCCCTCGAGGAAGGGATCACCGACGAGGCCTTCTGCGTCCACATCGGCGATGCCAGCGATGAGCTGGCCGGTGTCCATGGCCTTGTAGGTGCTGAGCGAGAGGCTGGCCGCCCGCAGCGAGGCACCCACCGTGAAGATGTCCAGGGGCGTGAACGCCACGGCCAGGTCGAGCTCGAGCACGGTGACGCTCGACTCGATGCCGTGAAAGCGCTGCGGTCCGTCCTCCGGGCCGCCGCCCCCGCGACCGTAGGGCACGTAGAAGAGCCCGCCCAGGCCGAGGTGCTCGGTGAGGGGGACCGTCACGCCCAGGGTGGGGATGGGCTGCCAGCTGCCCGAGCTGGGCAGGGGATCCTGGCCGTCGAGCTGGACCTCCAGCTTCGAGTACAGCATGCCCACGTCCAGCATCAGCTCGGGATCGAGGCTGCTCGCGGCGGCCGGGTTCATGGCCAGGCCCTGAGGCCCCAGGGCGTCGGGCGTGCACAGGGCGCCGCCGGCGACGGGGACACCGAGTCCCGCCGCCCCGACGGCCATGGCCGTGTCGAGGACGAGGATGAGGTGCATCACCATCGGGAGCCTACGAGATCTGACGCCACCGCGGGGTGACGACTGGGTGTCCGCCGCACGGTGGACCGCTGCCCACACCGCAGAGGGGGCTCAGTAGTCGCCGGCCCACCACACCACGGCGCCACCGTCGGTGCTGCCGAAGGGCTGGGCACCGAACAGAAGATCGGGGGCACCGTCGCCGTCGAAGTCCCCACCCACCTGCACGAGGTCTCCCGAGGCCGAGTGTCCACGCCAGGACGCGGCAGCCGTGGCGCTGCTGGCAGAGCCGCTGACCGGTCCATAGAACAGGTAGGCCGCACCTTCGGGGTCGCCGTTTCCGTCCAGGTCACCGTCGGGCGAGCCCAGCAGGAAGTCGGCCTCTCCGTCCAGATCGACATCTCCCGCCGACACACTGGCCCCCAACACATCCCCGTCGGCATGAACGAACTGCGTGTGGATGGAGACGGCGTCGGTGTCGGTGAGGTTGGTGTACACCAGCGACCCGATGGAGCCGGAGTAGCTCCCCACCAAGAGGTCGATGAGCCCGTCGCCATCGACATCGCCCGGGTCGGCCAGGTCGTACCCCAGGTACGTGTAGGAGGAGGAACCAACGATGGACAGATCGGCCTCGTCCGAGACCAGCTCGCCTTCCACGGGACCGAAGAAGACGTGGACTGCCCCCGAGCGCGAACCTCCAGTCGATGCCTGGGGTTGGCTCATGACCAGATCACCCACGTCGTCCCCGTTGACGTCGTCGAGGACGAGCACGCCGTCACCCAGGATGGCCGAGCTGACATTGCCCCGGATCACCGCGTCGGCATCATCGGTCGTGCGCCCGTCGATGCTGGCATCCCAGAAGACATGCACAGCACCCGCGTTGTTGCGCTTGGTGTCGTCACGAGGCGCCCCGACCACCAGGTCGATCACGCCGTCGTCATCGAGATCTCCGAGGGCGAGAGCCTCGCCGAAGCCCGTGAACTCCTCCACGTCCGAGATGGAGGCCGTGGCCGCGTCGTGGTCCATCTGACCGGTCAGGGGGCCCAGGAAGAGAAAGGCCTCGCCAACCCCCGACACACCCGTCGCACCCGAGTAGTCGTAGGGAGCCCCCACATAGAGGTCCTCGAAGCCATCCCCGTCCACGTCCTGCGTGTCGTCGAGGGCAGCCCCGAAGTCGAGGTAGGAGTCGCCGGCGTCGAGCGTCACGGTGGCATCGCCTCGGTCCACGAGACCGTCCAGGCCGCTGTAGATGTGGACCCCACCCCCGGGCCCGCTCCTGGTCGAGCCCACGACGAGGTCGACCTGGCCGTCGCCATCGAGGTCGGCACGACCGGTGAGCGCCTGCCCCTGACCCACCTCGGACTGGTCTGGCCGGACCTGGAGCGGCGCCGAGCCCGCGTAGAGCTCCCCGTCCAGATCGCAGGCCTCGTCGGCGGCCTGTTCGTCGCCCACACAGGACTGGACCAACCAGTCGCCGCAGAGCTCGGGAGCACCCGGGAAGCGCCCGGGATCGCCGTCGTCGCAGTCTGTGGCGTCGTCGACGGAGTCCCATGGCCCCCGGCAGGCCACCGTCGGCTCCGCGTCCTCGTCACCGTAGCCGTCGCCGTCGCCGTCGACGGTCCACTCTGTGAAGGTGGAGGCGTCGACCTCGGGGTCGGCGTCGTCGATGAGGCCATCGCAGTTGTTGTCGATGTTGTCGCAGACCTCGACGTTTCCAGGGTAGGCGTCCGGCTCGGAGTCGTCGCAGTCGCCTACGTCGGCGGCGTAGTTTCGGGGGTCCTGACACCGCTCGATGGTCGAGCCTCCCTCGCGGGCCCAGCCGTCGTCGTCGTCGTCTCGGGTCCAGGTGGTGGGCTCGACGAGCGTGCCCTCGTCGATGAGGTCGTCGCAGTCGTTGTCCTCGCGGTCATCGCACTCGGGCGCGCCTGGGTAGGTGTCTGCATTGCTCGGATCGCAGTCGCCGTCGATGGCCACATACCAGTCCGGCTGCTCGCAGCTCCACCGCTGGGTCCCATCGCCCACCCCGTCGCCGTCGCCGTCGTAGTACCAGGCGGTGGCATCCACGCTGTCGTCCTCGGCCACCTGCCCGTCGCAGTCACTGTCGATCTCGTCGCAGTACTCGTCGGCGTCCGGGTGCACGCTCGGGTCGTCGTCGTCGCAGTCACCGTCGTAGGCGACCGAGCCCTCCGGCCCAACGCAGGACTCCTCGAGGAAGACCCCACCCACGCCGTCGCCGTCGTCGTCCGCGTACCAGGCGTCGGCGCCAAGGGCGTCGGCGTACGGGTCCCCATCGCAGTTCACGTCGGTCGACGAACAGTCCTCGGACCTGCCCGGGAAGACGTCTGCGCGGTTGTCGTCGCAGTCGTCGGCATTGGTCACCCAGTCGACCCCGGGAGGCCCGTCCGGCTCCTCGCAGGACCGCACCTCGAGGTCGGGGTCTCCGTAGCCATCGCCATCCTCGTCGCCGTACCAGAAGATGATGCCCTGGAAGCCCTCGTCGACCGCGCCATCGCAGTCGTTGTCGATGCCGTCGCAGAGCTCTTCGGCGGAGGGGTGGATGTCGGGGTCGTCGTCGTCACAGTCATCGTCGGTGGCCCAGAGGTCGCCGTCCACATCGGCCAGCTCGGTGTACTCGACGGGAACCTCGACGAAGCACTCGAGGTTGAAGCGCTCGCACCAGCTCTGGGAGGCACATCCCCCGGCCAGCGACAGCGGCCACGCCAGCAACAGACGCCGCATCAGTAGTCGTCCCGCCACAACAAGGAGGCTGCGCCACCGTTGCCAGCCTTCGGGGCGCCCACGAGGAAGTCGGGAAGGTCGTCACCGTCGAGATCGAGGTCGCCCCGCAGAGACCGGCCAGCCGACGAAGAAGCCTCCCCGCCCCTGAGGACAGCGTGAGCGTCAGCGGCCGAGCTCACGCCCGAGACCAGCCCCGTCATCACATAGACCGCGCCCTCGTTCGTGGACCCTCCATCGACGCCCTCGGCAGCGAGCAACAGATCGACGAGCCCGTCCTCGTCGACGTCTCCGGCAGACGTGAGGGCGGTGCCCAGGCTGTCGTCGACGGACTCACCCACGACGGTGGCCCACGCGCTGCTCAGGTCGCCGCTGGCGCTGGCCGGCCCCGTCACCACGAAGGCCCCTCCCTGCCGGGTGGCATCAGAGGTGTGGCGAGAGGCGCCCACGACGAGGTCGTCGAGCCCGTCACCCGAGAGATCGCCGACGATGGCGACAGCCATCCCCGCCCACTCATTGTTGGCGGACCCGACCCCGGAGACGGCATCGCTCGGCGTGTGCTCACCGGTGACGGGTCCGAGCATCACGAAGGCCGCGCCGCTGTTCGTCGCGACCAGGTCTGAGTAGGGCGCACCCACCACCAGGTCGTCCACGCCGTCCCCGTCCAGATCGCCGAAGGACGCAGACGTGCCGAGGCCGTCGCCGCTGGAGGTCGCATGGAGGGACACGCTGATGGCGCCGGTGTAGCGCGAGGTGCTCAAGGGACCGGAGTGCACCCAGACGGCGCCGCCCAGGGAGTCGCCGCCATTGGGGGCGCCCACCAGCACGTCCTCGTACCCATCGGCCGTCAGATCGCCACCGGAGGCCACGAAGGAGCCAAGCTGGCCGTTGCCGCTGTTGCCCACGATGGCGTCGGCCTCATCGGCCAAGGTGTGGGTTCCGCTGAAGGGCCCGGCGAGGAACCACGCCACACCACCACTGGTCGCGCCCCAGTCGTGGCCGCTGGCGCCGATGATCACGTCCAGGAAGCCATCGCCGTCGAGGTCGACGGAGTCTGCGAGGCTGCTGCCGGTCCCGTCACCAGACGTCTCGCCAGCAAAGACCGCCAGCGCATCGGCCTCCGACGCACCGGCCGAGAGCATCCCGCCAAGCAGGTAAACCTGGCCCGCGCCGTCGCCCGGTGCACCGATGAGCACGTCATCGATGCCGTCCCCCACCACGTCGCCCGCCAGCGCCAGGGCCGCTCCCAGCTCTGCATTCAACGCGCCAGACTCCACCCGACCGTCCCGCCAAGCGAGCGACACCTCGCCGTCCAGGGCACAAATCGCGGTGGCCTCGGCCTCGCTCAGGTCGCAGTCCTCGATGACCCCCGTGCCACAGAGCTCGGGCGCGCCGGCATAGATCGTGGCGTCGGTGTCGTCGCAGTCGTCGTCGGTGGCCACCGTGCCCAGGCGGACCGTGCAGGCGAGGGTGCTCTGTGCGGGGTCGCCGTAGCCGTCTCCGTCCGAGTCGGTGTACCAGAGGCTGGCTGTGCTGGTGTCGAGGTCGACGTCGGCGTCGTCGGTGAAGCCGTCGCAGTCGTTGTCCAGGTCGTCGCAGACCTCGGTCGCCCCGGCGTAGACAGCCGCCTCGGTGTCGTCACAGTCCTGATCGTTGTCGGCGAAGCCGCTGGACCACTCACACAGCTGCACGTGGTGATCGGGGTCGCCGTAGCCGTCTCCGTCGGCGTCCCGCCAGGCGGGGTCCGGCTCGACGGCGTCCTCATCGATGATGCCGTCGCAGTCGTCGTCGACGCCGTCGCGACACTCCTGGGCGTCGGGATTGATCGACGCGTCTTCGTCGTCGCAGTCGCCGTCGTCGAGGGTCGTGCCCTCCGTGGGCCCACAGACCAGCACGATCTCATCGGGGTCACCGAACCCGTCCCCGTCGTCGTCGGGGTGGACCTCCACGCCGTCCAGGGCACCGCGCTCGTCGATGTCTCCGTCACAGTCGTTGTCGAGGTGGTCGCAGAGCTCGTGGGCCCCAGGGTTGATCTGCGCATCGTGGTCGACGCAGTCGGTGCCTGCATCCACGAAGCCCTCAGGCCGCTCGCAGGCCTCTTCCCCCTCACCGCCGCCGTAGCCGTCGCCGTCGCCGTCCTCGAAGTAGAGCTGACCGTTGATCGCGCCAGCGTGGGGATCGCCATCGCAGTTCCAGTCCGTCTCGTCGCAGTACTCGTTGGCTCCAGGGCGCACCGCGTTTTCGAGGTCGTCGCAGTCGTCGTTGTTGTCGACGAGGCCATCCACCTCCTCGCAGGAACTCAGCCCCGGGCCAGGAGCCCCATACCCATCGTTGTCTTCGTCGACGTACCAGAGCCGGAACTCGTCGAAGCCCTCGTCGACGAGACCGTCGCAGTCGTTGTCGAGGCCGTCGCAGACCTCCTCGGCCGAAGGGTGGATCTCGGCGTTGGTCTCGCTGCAGTCCTGATCATCGGGCCAGAGGTCGCCGTCCGAGTCGGCCAGGGCCTCGAACTCCACGGGCTGCTCGACCGAGCACTCCAGGTTGAAGCGCTCACACCAGGAGTCGCCGCAGCCCGCCAGGAGCAGGGCCACACAGGGGAGCCAGAGTCGGCCGTCGGCCCTCACTTGATGATCACCTCTTTGTGCCAGACGTCCAGACCACCGTCGCGGTCGTCGAAGACCATCCACATCTCGCCGCTGGCGGGCTCACTGGGGGCTCGGAAGTACTGGAAGAACGCACCCTCGTCGTCCTTCACCCGCCGCTCGTCGAAGCGACCCACCGTGGTGTAGCCATAGGCATAGACCGTCTCCCCGCTGGGGTCTTCGGCCCAGAAGGGCATCTGCAGGATCGCGCCGGCGGCGACCTCGAGGGGCGCGTCTTCGAGCCCTGCCGC
Organism: Deltaproteobacteria bacterium; assembly: GCA_016845285.1. GTDB lineage: Bacteria > Myxococcota_A > UBA796 > UBA796 > UBA2385 > BH17. The sequence continues at coordinate 6,988 of JAERSX010000050.1, forward strand.
GAAGCGTGCCTCACCCACGGGGTTCACGTTGCGGCTGCTCGCCTCGCGGAGAGAGAGCCGGTAGGCCCGAGCGGCGTACGAGACCTCGTTCATGGGGAGCTCGGAGAGCCAGGGCTGGGGATCGATGAGCTGCTCGGCCACATCTTCGGCGAGATCTGCCCGGCTCCAGTAGGTCAGCGCATCCCAGGCATCGAAGATGACGTCACAGGAGCCACCCTCACACAGGAGCGCGCCCAGCTGGATGGTGACGTAGTCCTCGGCGTAGACGTCGACGTCGTCGCCCAGCCACTCCTGGAGCTGGTCCAGGTCCACCTGGGGGACCTGGCGCACGAACTGCACCTCCCCGTCCGAGGCATCTTCCACATGGAGCCACTGACGGGTGTCTCCGATCTGGGTCTCCAGGCAGGAGCCCTCCCAGGCGGTGCACGACCACACGAGCAGATCGAGCTGCTCGAAGCCCTCGGGGTTGGCCACGTGCACGTCGAAGGTGACCGTGTCGCCCATGCCGGCCTCGGGTAGGTCGGCCTCGATGGCGATCACCCGCAGCTGGTCCACCTCCGACGGATGTTGGTTGCCCCCACCACATGCCAGCGCCAGCATCGCCCAGGTCAGCATCACCACGCTCCCTTGAAACCGAAGGCCGGCAGCACCGGCAGGCCGTAGACCGGGATCTCATCGGAGTAGTCGCTGCTCCAGTTCACCAGCTCGACGTTGCGCCTGTTCGTGGCGTTCTGAATGTCCACGTAGGTGGTGAGCACCCAGGTCCGCATGGGCCAGTCCTTGTCCACCCTCAGATCCAGGGTGATGTACGCCGGCAAGCGCTCGACGCCCTCGTCACCGTAGATCGGGATCCAGCTGTAGTCGCGCAGATCGTAGATGCGGTTGGTGATGGGGGTGTACGGGTTTCCCGAGCCATAGCGATAGCGACCTCCCACACGCCAATTCCGGGGAAGCTTGTGGGAGATGACAGCGGTGGCGATGAGGGGTTGGTCGTAGCGGTAGAGCTGGGGATCCTGGCCTTCCCGATCGATGCGGGTCGACCGGCTCAGCGTCAGGCCCACCCAGCCGAAGGTCTGGGGAGACTCGTAGCGAACGAGGCCCTCCGCCCCCCAGACCTTGCCAGTGCCGTCGTTGGCATAGGCCCCCTGATCGAAGGGAGGCTGCGGGGGGGGCGCCAGCGCGAATTCGAAGCGGTCTTCGTGGCCCACCACCAGATCCGACAGTGACGAGTGGTACACCGTGAGCTCGGCCTGGAGCCTGGCCGTCAGCTCCTGGTCCCAGCCGGTGGTGAGCTGCAGCGCACGGGAGGGCCCCAGCTCGGCATTGCCGCGCGAGTCTGTGCTGATCTCGCGGTTCTGGGGGAATTGCGAGTAGTTGCCCGCGCTGGCCCGCAGCACGCTGCGCTCCGTGGCCCTCCACTCCAGCGAGACCCGGGGATCGATGCTGGACGCCTCGTAGCCAAGGTCGGTGGACATCCAGTCGGCCCGCACACCCGGCGTGATGAGGACCGGCCCCACCTTCTGCGACTGCTCGGCATAGACGGCCGGCCGGAGCACCTGCATGTTGCCCTCTTCGCGGCCGCCGTAGGTGAAGTAGTCGTCGAAGGCCGTCATGTCGTAGACGAACTGCTCGTTGCCGAACTGGAGCTCGGCGCCCAGGCGCCAGCCCAGCGAGCCCTCCTCGGGCACCGGTCGGGTGAGCTCGACGCGGGCATCGAGGCGCAGGACCTCCTCGAAGGCCTCGGTCTCGTCGTCGTACTCGGCGTCGGTCCCGTGGGGGCCCACGGCGGTCACGACCTCGACGCGCCAGTCCTTGCCCACGCCCACGTCAGAGCGCAGCCAGAGCTTGGAGGTGTCGATGCTGATGACCGACTCCTGGAAGCCGCCCGGCGCGTCCTCGTTGCGAAACTCCGCCGAGAAGCCGTCCTCGGCGAGGAGGACCATGGCCTCGTGGGTGTCGCCGTTGTCGGGGGTGTGGAGCCAGCGCACCTGAGCATCGCCGAACCGGGGCAGGCGCACCTGGTACGTGCTCTCGTCGACGTTGACCAGGGGATCGAGCACGAGGTGGATGTAGGACTGCCGACCCGAGAGGCTGAGCGCGTGGTTCTTGCCGAGAGGGATGTTCAGGAAGGCCGACGACTGGAAGATGTCGACCGAGACGAAGCCGTGAAAGCCCTCGGGTGGGGTTCGATCTGTGATCAGATCGACGACGCCGCCGAGACTTCGGCCATAGCGAACGCCGTAGCCACCGGGCAGGAAGAGCACCTCCGACAGGGAGTCGGAAGCCACGATCGTGGCGAAGCCGCCGAAGTGGTAGACGAGGGGGAGCTCGGTGCCCCCCAGATAGAACCTGCTGTCGGCCGGCGCGGTGCCGCGAACCAGCAACTGGCCCGTGTTGTACGGCGTCCGCGCCACCCCCGGCATGCTCTGGACCGCCCGCACGATGTCGCCATTGGTGCCCGGCACCACCCGGAGATCCTCCGCCGAGAGCCGCCGCTCGGTGACCTCGGGCTTCAGCCGCGTCGCCTCGACGACGATCTGCTCGCTGGCCACCTCGGTCTGCCAGGCCTTGTGGGGCGCGAGGTACAGCGTCACCTGTGCGACGGAGCCCTCCACCACCTCGAACTCGGTCTCTTCCATGCCGAAGCCGGCCATGCTGGCGCTCAGCCGCCAGGAGCCGGGCATCAGGTCCGCCGCGCGGAAGGCACCCTCCTCGGACGTCTCGAGCACCACCCGCGCGTCTTCGGGACCCTCGAGGAGCACGGTGGCGCCGAAGAGTGTCCCGCCACCCCCTGCACTCTCGACCGTGCCCTCCAGGGAGACGAGGGGCACGTGGTCCAAGGTGAAGCGGTAGGCGAACTCGATCCGGGCCCCGGCTCGGGCCCCGTCCGCGTCGTAGGCGGGCGAGAACCGGAAATTACGAACCGCCTGCACAGCGGCCTCGTCGAAGCCGTGGCCCACGGGCTCGCCCACGAAGGCGTTGAGGACCGTGCCCTCCGGATCGACATCGATGGTGACCACCACCTCCGCCTCGAGGCCCTCGGCCAGCGCCTCCGCCGGGTAAGCGGCCGCGGCACTCTCGAGGATGGTGGGCAGGGCCGGGAAGCTCGCGGGGACCGGGCCGTAGGGAAGCTCGGGGTCCTCATCCTCGAGCAGCTCCACCTCCAGAGCCTCGACGGGCGCATCCTCTGCGCCGTGAGCCTGCGCTGAGGTCAGCGTCGCTATCAGGAGTGTGTTCCACACCGCTGATCGTCTCCAGCCGCTCCCCAACGATGCTCCACGCTCAGCCAAGTATGGCACCCACATGGCAAGGTGGCGACCATGGAGCCTCTCAAGGCCTCACAGCAGCGGAAGACCGTCACCGTCAGCGGGTAGATCTCGGTCCCTCGCTCGGCCGAGATCCCGCCGCCAGCCTGACGCATCTCGTCACAGGGCCCTGAACCCCCTGGTCACCGAGGCGACATGGCGGTAACGTATACGCCTTGTATACGCTGGAGTCGTCCCCATGCGCCAACCCAACACACCGGCCACCCGCGCCACCCAACAACGCATCGTCGAAGGGGCCCGGGCGGTCCTGGCCCGCCAAGGCATCCGAGCCACCACCGTACAGCATGTGCTCGAGTCCTCGGGAGTCTCCCGGCGCACCTTCTACCAGTACTTCGGCAGCCTCGAGAACCTGCTGCTCCACCTCTACACCGAGTTCACCGACCAGCTCGCCAATCGCATGGACGCCGCCATCCAGGCCGAGTCGGATCCGGTCCAGCGCCTCAACAAGGCCATCGCCTCCTACCTCGACATCCAGGAGTCGGGCGGCCCACTGCTCATCGCCATGCAGGCCGAGGCCATCCGCGACGACTCACTGCTGGCCGGGCAGCGCGAACAGACCCTGGACCGCATGGTGGCGCTCGTGGGCCGCAGCATCGCGGACACACTGCAGGTCCATCTCGACCCGTTGCTGGTGCGCAACCTCCTCATGGGTGTGGAGGGCTCCGTCATCCACATGCAGCGAAACGGCGCCTTCGGCCCCGAAGACCGCGCCCGCGTGGAGCACGTGACGCAGTCCATCTGGTTCCACACCCTGGGTGCCTTCCGTCACCTACCGAAGGATCCAGACCTCGCCTAGGGTCATCGGGGCAACAGGTACTCGCGCAGGCCCGCAACGGACTCGACGACCCACCCTGCACCGGCCTCCAGCAGGTCTTCGGCGCGGTGTACGCCCCAGGTGACCCCGCAGACCGACACGCCGGCGCCTCGCCCCACGGCCACATCGAAGGTGGTGTCGCCCACGAAGAGCGCATCACCGGGCTCCACCTGGAGCTGCTCGAGCGCCCGCAGCAACACCGCGGGGGAGGGCTTGCCGGGAGTGCCCGGTTCGATCCCGTGAACAGCCTCGACCCAGTGGCCGAGGCGATGGCGAGCGGCTGCAGCCATCGCGCCTCGCTGGGACTTGCCCGTGGCGATGCCCAAGCGTGCGCCTCCCAGGCGTAGATCTACGATGAGCTCGAGCATTCCATCGAAGATGCGCTCCTGCTCCAGCGCGACCGCCGCGTAGTGGGCCCGGTAGGCCGCCACGATCTCGTCGACGGGCTCGCCCGGCGCGCACGAGGCGGCGACCATCTCGCTCAGCGGCAAGCCGATGCGCGACCGCACACCCGCGGGATCTACCGGCCCGAGGGACAGCGTGGCGCGCGCCTCCTGGAGCGCAGCCACCACCACAGCCTCGGAGTCGACCACCGTGCCGTCGAGGTCGAAGATCACGGCCCTTGCGCGGCTACGCGGCAGGCTCTGCACGGTGGGCTCGTGGTCGAGGCGGCTCAGGAGGGCCTCCGCGAGATCGTCGGCCGCGCGAAGGTCTCGGCGCAAGAAGAGGCTCGGCTCGACCATCTCCAGCTCGACCACCTCGAGGCCGTCAGGACCACGCAGGAAGTCCACCCGCGCATACAGCGGTCGCTCGCCCACACACTGTGAGGCAGCCTCGACGGCACGCACCGCCAGGCGACGTTCCTCCAGGCTCATTCCATAGGCGCGGTCGGTGGCGCCGTAGTCGTCCTGCACCCGGTAGTCGCCCACCCGAGGCAGCTTCTGGACCGCGTGGGAGAAGCGGCCCTCGAAGATCAAGGCGCTGACCTCGCCTTCATCCTCCACCGAGGCCCGGTAGGGCTGCACCATGGCACCACCCAGCGCCACGAGCTCATCGAGGTGGCGCTGGTCTGCCTCCTCCACCGGCCCCCGAAGACGCCGCGTGCCCTCCGCCGAGGCCCCCACGACCGGCTTCATGAAGCTGTGGGTCCATCCCCGCTCGCTCAGCAACGCAGCGAGATCGGTCGGCTCCTCCACATAGGCCGTTGGTACGACGGAAACGCCACGTGCGCCGAGCTCGCCCAGGTACCCCTTGTGGGTGTTCCAGCGCAGGATCTGCGGCGAGTTGAACAGAGTCGTGAGGTCCGCCACACGGTCTGCCCATCGCAGGAACTCGGCGCGGTGGAGGGTGTAATCCCAGGTGGTGCGGATGAGGACCGCGTCAAGCGCCCCCCAGTCCACCGAGGGATCGCGCCAGTCAGGCCGCGACAGCTCGACGCCACGGGCTGCCAGCGCCCTCTCGAGCGGACGATCGTCCACTTCCCAAGAAAACAGGCTGTCGCAAGAGGCCAGGGCGATTCGCACGCCGACCGCTATCCCAGGCGAGCGCGCCGAGCCTCCTGCGCTATCGTCACCCGTCTGGCCTCACCCTACGGCTCGCGTGTGATCTTCCCCGTCGGCATCGAAGACGCAAAGCTGCGGCGTCTTCCCTGGTTCAGCATCCTGGTCGTCGTCCTGTGCGTTGCGGTCTTCGGCTGGCGCATGCTCTCGCCAAGCGCCGAGGGACCCGGCATCCAGGATGTCCAGACGGTCTGGCTGGAAGGCGTCCTGAGCGGCCACACCGAGGCCGAGCTGCCCGAGGGCTGCTCGCTCGACGAGATCCAAGCCGAAGGGCTGAAGCAGGTCTTCGAAGACCACGGCCTCATCGGAGACCTCGACGCCGGCGGCACCTTCGCGCCCACGGATGGTCGCACCACACAAGACGTCCAGACCGAGCTCGACGCCCTCTGCGAGGAGGCCCTCGCCCTCAGCGGTGGTGATCCCGTCTACGCCTACGGGCTGGTGCCGGCCAAGGGCCTGCCACAGCCCGGCTGGCTCACCCACATGCTGCTCCACGATGGCTGGTTCCACATCATCGGCAACATCCTGTTCTTCGTGCTGCTGTGTGGACCCTTCATGGAGGATGTCTGGGGCACGCCCATCTTCAGCGTCTTCTTCTTGGTGGGCGGCGTGGTGGCCGGTGTGGCGCAGGTGGCACTGGATCCCACGAGCAGTGTGCCCATCATCGGGGCTTCGGGAGCCATCTCCGCGGCCATGGGGGCGTTCTGCGTGCGCTTCGCGAAGCGCAAGATCGGCTTCGTCTGGTTCTTCATCGTGCTCATTCGGCCCATGTGGGGCCACTTCAAGGTGCCAGCCCTGCTCGTCGGCGGCTTCTGGCTGGCCCAGGACATCTTCTACCAGCTGATGTTCGGTGACGTAGGTGGCGTCGCCTACATGGCCCACATCGGCGGCATGGTCTTCGGGGCTGGTGTGGCCGCAGTCTTCCAGTTCCTCGACGTGGAAGACCGCTGGGGCCATCCCCTCGACGAGGGCTACCAGCTCGGCGCCGACTCCCGCGAGGAGCGGCTCGCCAAGGCCCAGCGGCTGGGCGTGCCCATCGAGGCGCTGTCGCCGCCACCCACCAAGGAGCTGGACACCAGCATCCGCGACATCTACGACAAGGCGCTGACGGCACTGAAGAGCGGCGACGGACGCATGGGAAGCCGTCGCCTCCGCTGGCTGGTCGAGCGCGGTGTGCGCCCCCGGGACGACAGCGCGCTCCGACACCTCGTGGCCACCTACAGCGAAAGCTTCCAGGCCGTCCACCTGACGCCCATCGTGATCCGACGCCTGATCTCGGTGGCCGTGGAGTACCGCCTCGACGGGCCCACACAGAACCTCCGCGAGCTCCTCCACGAGCTCCAGGACACGCCGTCGGCCACCCGCGCAGAGCAAGACGAGATCGACCGGGACACCACCTCTTCCAGTGACCTGGGCGAGCCCGCGCCCAGAGACTCAGGTCGACCACCCGACCACCAGACCACGCTCACCGATGACCACCCACCGCCCCGCTACCCGGAGATGGAGACCACCCCGCTGCCGGTGCCCAAGAG
>JAERSX010000051.1 GCA_016845285.1 Deltaproteobacteria bacterium
AACCACCACCTCACCCACCCCTGCGTCCCATTTCCAAGAAGTTGCGTTACACTCGGGCTTGACCTGTCAATGGCAGGTGTCGAGAGGTCCTAGTGACGCGTCAAGAGTCCGCACCCATCGCCCTTCCCCGCCCCTTCGTGAAGTGGGTGGGGGGCAAGTCGCGGGTGGTGCCCACCCTGCTGCGCACCGCCCCACGTCGGTTCGGGCGCTACCACGAGCCCTTCGTGGGCGGCGGCGCCTTCTTCTGGGCACTGCACAACCAGGACCGCCTCCACCAGGGCGCCACGCTGACCGACGTGAACCTCCGCCTCGTCCGCACCTGGCGCGCAGTCCAGGGACCCGTCGACCGGCTCATCGACCGGCTCGCCCAGCTCTCGGCCGCCCACGACAAGGAGCACTACTACGAGGTGCGGTCTTGGGACGTCGACGCCTTCGAGGACGATGTCGACGTGGCGGCCTGGTTCATCTACCTCAACAAGACCGGCTTCAACGGGCTCTACCGGGTCAACTCCAAGAACGGCTTCAACGTACCCATGGGTCGCTACAGCAACCCCCGGGTCTGCGACCCGGTCACCCTGCGCGCCTGTCACGATGCGCTGCAGGGCGTGGAGCTGCGCCACGGTGGCTTCGACGACGTGGCCGAGCAGGCCGAGCGCGGCGACCTCGTCTACTTCGACCCGCCCTACGTCCCGCTCACGAAGACAGCCTCCTTCACCGCCTACTCCAAGGGGGGCTTCGGACCCGACCAGCAGGAGCGGCTGGCGGTCGTGGCCCAGAAGCTCAAGGATCGCGGCGTACACGTCATCCTGAGCAACCACGACACCCCCGTGGTGCGCGGCCTCTACAGCCCCCGTGGCTTCAAGCGTCGCACCATCCAGGTCAGCCGCCCCGTCAGCGCTGCGGCCGGCAAGCGGGGCAAGGTCAACGAGGTGGTGTTCTGGAGCCCACGCAAGCGCTGAGTTCCTGAGACAGCCACTGTGCCGATACACTCCCCCTCACTTCGCGGAGTGTGTGTCGTGCGCAAATTGCCCCTCAAGGTCTTCGGTGTTTTCGCCTTGTTCTTCGCCATCGCCTGCGGCTGTGGCGAGGGCTTCCAGCAGGGCTTCGATCAAGGCCTCAACTCTTCCGCCGCCGAGGGCCTCGCCGAGGCAGCCGGCCACGTCGCCACCTGCTCGGCCGACGAGAACCAGGCGCGGCTGGCAAAGATCACCAGCGACGCCCTGTCCGCGCTCACCGACGGCACCCTCGATGGCTTCAACGCCGCGCTCATCAGCGGGATGATCACCGGGGTGGCCGAGGACGGCACCTGCACCGCCGAGGACGTCATGATCGTCGAGGACGCCTGGTCGGGTATGGCGCCCTAGGAGCAGCATGAGTCCGCAGACCCTGATTCGGGGAGGCACCGTCCACGACGGCTCGGGCTCGCCGGGTCAGCAGGTCGACGTGCTCGTACGAGACGGCGTCGTCGCGGCCATGGGGCCCTCGCTCGAGGTCCCCGCAGGCGCCCAGGTGATCGACGCCGAGGGCTGCTGGGTCATGCCCGGCTTCATCGACCTGCACACCCACTACGACGCCGAGCTGGAGCTTGCCCCGGCCCTGGTCGAGTCCGTGCGCCACGGGGTGACCACCGTGGTCGTCGGCAGCTGCGGGCTGGGCATGACCGTGGGACGACCCGTCGACCTGGCCGACATGTTCTGTCGGGTGGAGGGCATCCCCCGCGACGTGGTGCTGCCGCTCTTCGAGCGCATCAAGGACTGGGACGACCCCGAGGCCTACCTCCAGCACCTCGACGCCCTGCCTCTCGGTCCCAACGTGGCCAGCATGCTCGGCCACTCCTGCATCCGGGCCCACGTCATGGGCATCAGTCGCAGCCTCGACGACAAGGTGCGCCCCACCCAGAGCGAGCTCGCCCAGATGGGCCAGCTCCTCGAAGACGCCCTCGACAGCGGCTACATCGGCCTGTCCATCAACACCCTGCCCTGGGACAAGATGGACGGTGAGGCCCACCGCTCGCGGCCCACACCCTCGGTCTTCGCCACCTGGAGCGAGTATCGCCACCTCGTCAAGATCTTGCGTCGCCGCGACCGGGTCTTCCAGGGGGTGCCCAACCTTCGCACCAAGGTGAACATCTTCCTGTTCATGTTGGAGGCCCTGCCCTTCTTCCGGCCCGCCGTGCGCACCACCATCATCACCATGATGGACGCCAAGGCCGCCCGCCTCGAGTGGCGCATCGCCGACCTCAGCACCCGCCTCCTCAACTGGATGGGCGCCAACCTCCGCTTCCAGGCCCTTCCCAACACCTTCGACCTGTGGACCGACGGCCTCGAGGTGCCGGTGCTCGAAGAGATCCAGGCGGGCACCGATGCGCTCAGCATCGAAGATCCCACCGAGCGGGCCGCCCTCATGCGCGACCCCGGCTTCCGCAAGCGCTTCGCCCGCCAGTGGCGCTCCAAGCTCTTCGGACGGGCCTACCACCGAGATCTGGACGAGGCGCGCATCGTGGACGCGCCCGACCCGGCCATCGTGGGCAAGACCTTCGGAGAGGTGTGCAGAGAGCGCGGAGATGCCGACCCCATCGACACCTTCCTCGATCTTCAGGCAGACCACGGCAACGACCTGCGCTGGTACACGGTCGTCGCCAACGACCGGCCCCGCTGGCTGCGTCACATCCTCGAGCACCCCGGCATCCTCGTCGGCTTCTCCGACGCCGGCGCCCACCTGCGCAACATGGCCTACTACAACTACCCCCTGCGCATGCTCAAGCTCGTGCAGGACAGCGCCTCCGCCGGCCAGCCCTTCCTGAGCGTCGAGCAAGCCGTCTGGCGGCTGACCGGTGAGATCGCCGACTGGCTCGACCTCGATGCGGGCCACCTCCGCACGGGCGCCCGAGCCGACATCGTGGTGATCGATCCTGAGGGGCTCACCGACGAGGTGGACGAGATCCACGAGGCCCCCATGACGGGCTTCCCAGGCCTGAACCGACTGGTGCGACGCAACGATGACGCCGTGCGGGCCGTGCTCATCAGAGGACGCACCGCCTGGAGCGCCGGAGAGGTGAGCCCCGACCTCGGCAAGGAGCGGGGATTCGGGACGGTGCTGCGGGTGAACGCCGCGGCCCCCTCTCAGGGCTGACGCCGCCGGAGATCGAATGCTTGGCTTGATGTTGTTGGCCACCGCCGTCGCCGCGCCCGCTTCGGACCTGGAGGCTGTCTGGAATGCCACCGCAGAGCTCGCCGTGGGCGACGAGATGCGGGTCGCGGCTGGCGGCTTCACGGAAGGGCCCACGACCATCGGCTTCTCGACGGGCCACTTCGTGGAGCTCGAGGCGGGCGACGAGCGGGTCGGCTTCGTCTTCATGGGCCAGGGCAGCCTGTCGACGGGCTTTCCCGACCCCCGGGACGCGCGCTTCCTGGGCAACCACCTGGTCATCCACGAGAAGGCCGCGGTGGCCGACGTGCGCGGCTGGGCCATCGACGGAGAGCCCCTGGAGATGGGCCTGAGCACAGCCGTGGTGCTGGGCGCCGGCCCGGAGGTGGACGCCCTGTGGGACGCAGCCTCCGAGGTCGCCGCCGACAAGAAGGTGCTGGGCGAGGCGAAGAAGATCTGGAAGCTGCGGCGACCCTTGCTGGACGACACCCTCGATGCCACGGCCAAGGTGCGCATCGACCTCGTGCGTCACGCGGCCGGCGCCACCCCCGGCGCCCGCGACCTCCTCATCGCCGACCTCGAGACCGACTTTCGTCACGGGCTGGTCGACCTGCCCGGCGCCGACAAGGCCGAACAACGGCGACTCACCCTGGTGCGCGACCCCACCGCCCGGGTGGTGGACGAGGGCACGCTGACCCTGAGGCCCCTCGTCGAGACCATCTGGGACGCCACCGCAGGGCCACCGCTCTTCACCGTCCCCGCCTCGGAGGCCACGCTCACGCCCCACGAGCGCACCCTCGCCGAGGTCGAGCTCACCGCCAGGCTCGCCAAGAACAAGCTCACCCTCGACGTCGAGGGCCACGCCACGCTGAGCCTCTCCGCCCGAGCAGAGCCGGTCGAAGATCTGGTGC
>JAERSX010000052.1 GCA_016845285.1 Deltaproteobacteria bacterium
CGCTGCACAGGGTCAGGCCGAGCCATGGGTGGCGAGGGGCAGCGCTTGGTCGGGACTGCCCGAGCTGCTCGGCTGGAACGGGGCCTATGGCCTCGGCCTCCTCGGAATCGTTGGGCTCGGCTTGGCGGTTCGGGCCCGCGCCACCCGGCCCCTGGGGCTCTCCCTGGCCCTCGTGAGCCTGCTCGCCCTCGGGCCGACGCTGGCTTGGGGTGGCTTCGAGCCCCACCTCTTCGGACGGGGACTCGCGCTGCCGGGGGCGCTCCTCTGGGCGGTCCCTGGTGTGGGTCTCGACGCCAGCTGGTCGGAGGCTGTCGTGGTGGTTCCACCGCTGCTTGCGCTGGCCCTCGCGCGCCTACGGCCGGGACGTGTGTGGCTCCTCCTCCTCGCCCTGCTCACGCTGGTGGAGGGCGTGTGGACCCACACCGTGCCGATCTCACCGGCTCCGCCAGTCTCTCTGGCGGTCCGAACCCTCGCGGACGGCGGTGGTGGAGTGCTGGAGCTGCCCGTGCGGCCCCCGGTTGATGGGCGTGGTCAACGGACGTGGCATGGTCGGTACCTGAGCCACGCCCGCATCCACGGGCGTCCGGCTCCTGCTGCGGCGCCTCCGTCCAATCCATCTGTGTGGGCTGGGGAGCCGCTCGTGCTCCTCGCCCTCGACAGCGAGCTGGCGACGCAGATCCCCGCGCGTGCACCCGGCAGTGTGGCTCGAGCCCATGGCGTCGACACCATCGTCGTCCATCGCATCGGCATCGCCGAGTCGGAGCTGTTCGTGCTCGATGCTCTGTTGCGCTCGCTCTGTGGTCCCCCCGTTCGTGACCTCGCGGCGGGCGTCGACATCTACACCTTGCCTGACGGCGCTCGGGAGCCAGCCACCATGCGGTGGCGGTGGGAGGAGGCACGCCAGGTGCCCGGTGAGTCGAGGCAGGACCGGGCGGGTTACCTGCGGCGCTGGGGCAGTGCGACCAGGTCGCCCCCTCCGGAGGTCCCAGCAGAATGACCGCACAGCCCTTCGATGCCTTCGCAGTGGGTGCTGCACTTCGCGCCCGGCTGGGCCCGGCCCCGTCCTGGGCCATCGTGTTGGGCAGCGGAGTGGGTGTGCTCACCGAGCACCTCGCCGATGCCCGCTCCTGGGCCTACGCCGAGCTCGACCTCCCCCAGACCGGTGTGAGCGGCCACGACGGTCGCCTCCACCTCGGTCGCCTCGGTGGGGTCTCCACCGCCTTGTTGGCCGGCCGTGTCCACACCTACGAGGGCCATCCGGCCGATCGCATCGTGGGGACTGTGCGGGCCATGAAGGCCTGGGGTGTAGAGCGCATCCTGTTCACCAGCGCGGTGGGCGGGCTTCGTGCAGATCTGCCCCCAGGGGCTCTGGTCCTCATCAGCGACCACGTCAACCTCATGGGGCGGAATCCGCTGTTCGGTCCCCATGATTCCCGCTTCGGTGCTCGCTTCCCGGACCTGGCCGACGCCTACTCCCCAGCGCTTCGTGCGCGCCTCAAGGCCGCTGCGGCCGCCACGGGCGTGACCCTCGAAGAGGGCGTCTACATGGCCATGAGCGGACCGAGCTACGAGACGCCGGCCGAGGTGCGGATGCTCGGTGCCCTGGGTGGCACGGTCGTGGGCATGTCGCTGGTTCCCGAGGTGATCGCGGCCTGTCAGATCGGCCTCGAGCTCGCCGCCATCGCCGTGGTGGCCAACCCCGGCGCTGGTCTGTACGACGAGCCGCTGCGCCACGAGGACGTCACGCGCGTGGTGGGAGAGGCGGCAGGATCTCTCGCGAGGTTGATCGTCCGCTTCCTGGAGAGCCAGGCGGCGGAGGCTGGAGGCACCGCATGAGCGTGCTTCCTCCCACCGACGAGGCCCTCGTCGCCGCCAGCCTCGCGGCGCGCGATGCCGCCTGGGCGCCCTACTCGGGCTACCGCGTGGGCGCTGCAGTTCGGGGCGAGAGCGGCCGCATCTACGGCGGCTGCAACGTGGAGATCGCGTCGTTCTCCCACACCTGCTGTGCTGAGCGCGTGGCGGTCTTCAAGGCCATCAGCGAAGGTGAGCGCGCGCTGACGGGCGCCGCCATCGCCACCCAGGACGATCCCCCCGCAACCCCCTGCGGTGCGTGTCGTCAGGTCATGGCGGAATTCGGCGGGGACATGCCCGTGTGGCTCGTCAACCTGGACGGTGCGGTGGTCGCCACCCGACTCTCGACCCTGTTGCCGGGGGCGTTCACCCGTGAGCGCTTGCTGCCCCACCTCCGTCGGGTCCACGGCAAGACTCCGGAGTAGGCCATGTGGCTGCCCGAGGGCTTCACCGCGCTGCAACCGGGGGTCACTGGCTCGGCGCGCTACCGCCTCGGGGGTGAGCGTCGCCACGGGTCGTCCACGTGGGTGCTCCTGCCAGGCATCGAGGGGGACGCTCGATGCTTTGCCCAGCAGCTTCCCCTCGCTGACCGGCGGGCGGTGGTGGCCCACGATCTGCCCAGCGCCGACGGCGTCGACCTACCAGACCTCGCCCGCTTGCTGGAGCCCGACCTTCCTCCTGGTCCACTGCTGTTGGTGGGAGCCAGCCTGGGTGGACTCCTGGGGCGAGCCCTCGCGTCGGCCTGGCCCCGGCGGGTTCGAGGCCTCGTGACCATCGGCAGCCTGCCGGATCTCAGCCTGCTGCCCAGAC
>JAERSX010000053.1 GCA_016845285.1 Deltaproteobacteria bacterium
GGTGCGAACCGAGGCGGTCCGAGGTCGGTTGTCCAGGAACGCATACTCGCCGACCACGTCTCCGGCATGCACTGTGGCCACGTGTTGTCCATCGCGAACGACCTCCACCGATCCGTCCAAGAGATAGAACAAGCTCTGATCGTGCTGCCCCTGCTCGATGAAGATGTGATCTGCGGGCAGACTTCGACGGGTGCCGAGGCCGATGAGGGTGGGGGCGATGTCGGCGAGGCCGTGGTGGGACACGTGGTGCTCCAGCGGTGGCTACGGATTGAAGCAGCCGGTGCTTCGGAATCGTTGGCCAGAGATGCTCGAGCCCACAATAGTGGCTGGAGGGAGAGGGTGCGAACAGGGGCGTCTGCGGGAGCGACGGGGGCGGTCGCATTACCCAGAATGGCCCGTGGGGCACGACCGTTTGGCGGCCCTTGCTCGGACTCCATCGGGCTCCATCGGACTCGAGCAGGTGGACGTGCTCATCCCAGGTACGAGGACAGGCACGTCGGCGTGGTCTTCGTGGCCTGCTCCACGACGTCCGGAGCCTCGACGGGTGCGGCTTCTTCCCGAAGCAGACGCGTGGGCTCCAGCCGCAGGACCCCGATTTTCAGGAGGCGATCGAGCCATCCATTGGTCCGCTCGAGCACATCTCCGAGCCTCGGCCTCACCTTCGCGATGTGGCACAGCTCCGCGTAGACGCGCTCGGAGATGGCGTAGGTGGTGAAGAAGTCACTGCCGGGCACGGCGAGCTCGTAGGTGTCGGCGCCTCCCCCAGGTGCGTGTGTGTGCGTGAAGCGGGCGTGGGGGTGCAGGCAGAGGTAGTGCTCGCCCGCGTCGGCCCGTGTACGGACGGCACGCTGCTCCGACCAATCGCTCACCTCGGTGTACATGGGCCGCGATGGGTTGTGGATCACCCGCATGGTCACCGACTGCTGGCCGTCGGGACCACGCCACACCAAGATGTAGCCGAAGTTGACGGCTTCGAGCTGTGCTGCCCGGAAGTTCTGCACCCAGCGCCCCAGCTCCTGCTGGTAGTGCTCGATGGACTGGCCGAAGGGCGCATGACAGTGGGGGACGGAGAAGAGCATCTCGTCGCGGTCGGCCGTGCTCGCGATGAGGGCGTCCATCCCGGCGTCTCCCCACCATCCGCGCAGCTTGTCGGCGTAGCCCGACACATCGACCAGATCGGTCACGATGCACAGCCGCCCGGCATCGCTGAGGTGCTCGGTGGCACCGGCGACAATCTCTCGCAGGATGCTCTCTCCGCGGACGCCGCCGTCTCGGAAGGCCAGCCCCATCTCCGGGCTGGGCACGAAGGGGGGGTTGGCCAGGATCACGTCGAAGCGTTCGCCCTCCACGGGCGCATACAGGCTGCCGAGCCGGACCTCATAGTCCCGAGCGCCGTTGAGTTGGGCGTTGAAGCGTGCGAAGCGCACGGCCCGCGGGTTCAGGTCGACCGCGACCACGGAGCGTCCGTAGCGGGTGGCCACGAGCCCCTGGATGCCCGAACCGCAGCAGAGGTCGAGCACGCGTCCACACGGGGTTCGTGGCGCGGTCTGCACCAGGCCATGGCTGTCCATGCCGATGTACATGACCGGGTCCTCATCGAGCCGATCCCCCGCGAAGAGCATGTAGCGGTGGTCGGTGGCGAAGAACATCCCGCCCGAGCAGAGCAGGTCCACCCCTGCGCGCAGCTGGTCTCCATCCTCCGTCAAGATGCCGAGTGCACGCAGTCCGGACACCACCTCTGAGCCGAGCAGCGCCTCGACCCGCTCTTCTGACCGTGTCGACCGCAGCATGAACAGCCGGATCAAGTCGGCCAGCGGCGTGTCGGGCAGCTGCTGTGCCGCGTGCCAGTGCAGGTGGGTGGGCTCGATCTGCTGGAGCGAGTCCACCCCCAGGGCCGCGATGATCTCCGCCTCCGCATAGCCGTGGGTGTGCAGGGCGGCGGAGAAGGCCTCCAGGAGGTTCTCCAGGCGAAACGACGGGTCTTCAAAGGGGGCCAGGGTGCGATCCGCCGTGGCGGGGAGAGCGCTGTCCAGAGGCGCCGTGTGTGCGCACCATGCGGCCGGCACGGTCAGACCAAACCGCGCGATGTCGTCCTGGAGCGCGGCCAGCTGGTCGGCCAGCTCGCGGTGTCCCAGGCCCAGGCGGCAACGCAAGACATCTGCGACATCCTTGGTCGGGGTGCTGCGCGTGGCCAGGAGCAGCTCGAGCCGTTCTCGCGACAAGGACAAGGGAGGCTGGCGCTCGGTGGGATCGGCCAGGGTGCTGAGCCCGAGCGGGTCGAGCAAGAGGACCGCGTGGCGCCCCAGCTCTGTGTGCAGGGGTGCGACGAAGCCGTGCTCGGGGAACAGACGACTGGTCTCTTTGTAGCGCGCCCCCTGCCGGGAGATCGCGGCCAGCTCGTCGGGTGTCCACCGCTGCGTGGTGCCACCGTGAAACAAGGCCTGGTCGAGCTCCGCCATGAGGCCCAGCACCGACGCGGAGCCCGGCTTCAGTCCCACCGGGAAGTCCTCGTGCACCAAGGTGGCCTCATGGTCGGCGTAGGCCTTCACGGGCGTGTGGCGCTTGCAGATCCAGCGGTCTTCGAGGGCGAGGAAGTCGATGTCGGTACGGAGGAAGGTCGAGATGGCCTCGGTGGGCGTCTCCACGATGGGCTGTCCGGCCACGTTGAAGCTCGTGTTGAGCAACACCGGCGGCCCCGCACGGCGCTGCGCCAGGCTGTTGCACACCGTGTGGAAGAAGGGGTTGTCTTCCGGAGTGCAGGTCTGGACGCGCCCGGTGCCATCGGCATGGGTGATGGCGGGCAGCAGTGCATGAAACTCGGGGCGGATGTCGGCCACCAAGAGCATGAAGGGGCTCTTGGTGCCCAACGCAAAGACCTCGGAGGCCCGGTCGAGGGGAATCACCGGCGCGAAGGGCCGGAAGGCCTCGCGAAACTTCACCCGCGCGTTGATGACGTCCTTCATGCGCGCGAAGGTGGGGTCGGCCAGGATGGACCGGTGCCCCAGTGCCCGGGGCCCATACTCACAGCCCCCCTCGTAGCGGGCGACGATGCTGCCAGCCGACAGCGCGCCTGCGACGGCCTCCACCATGGCCTCGGGCGACTTCTTCTCGACCACCAGGAGGTCTGCATGGGCCTCGACGGCCGCGTCGAGCTGGGCCTTGGTTGCCGCCTGGCCCAAGGTGGCCACCCGCAGCGTGGGGCGCTGTGTCCCCTCCTCCAGCTCGGCGTAGGCCCACAGCGCACAGCCCGCCGCGATGCCGTTGTCGGCGGCGGCCGGGAAGATGAAGATGTCCTCCAGGCCGCAGCGCTGGAGGATCTTGTAGTTGGCGACCGAGTTGAGGGCGACGCCCCCGGCCATGCAGAGCTTGTTCAGGCCGGTCTGCGCACATGCCTCCGAGACGATGTGGCACAGGGCCTCCTCCAGCTCGTGCTGCACCTTGTGGGCGAGGTCGACGAGCCAGGGGCGCATGTACGGGCGGCCCTCACCGGTGTCGTGCGCCCGCTCCAGAGCCTCCACCTCCAGGAAGAGGTCGTAGGCCGACATCGACACGCGGGGCTCCCCGGGCACCGGCGTCAGCCACCGCTGCCACTGTGGCTGGCTTCCGCCGAAGGCCGCCAGCCCCATGAGCTTGCCCGCTTCTGCAAAGCGGATGTTGGCGCCGATACGGGTCTCGAAGCCTGCTTTCCGTGAGATGTACTCGTAGACGAAGCCGAGGGTGGACAGGGAGGCGAGGTGGGCCTGGACCCGCTCGTGGTGGAGGGGTTCCAGCCGGCCATCCCGTCCTGTGTAGAGGGTGTAGGACTCCGTGCGCCATCGCCCGTCTGGTGTGGCCTCCGTCGACCCGCTGCCGTCGGCGATCAGCACCAGGGCATCGTCCATTCCGGACGGCCAGTAGGCGGAGTAGGCGTGGGCCAGGTGATGGCTTGGGATGGCGTGGACCACGCCCGAGATGTCGCGTGAGAACTTGCCACGCATGATGTCCGGCGCGAAGTCTCGACCGGGCATGTTGGCCGTGATGGTCGCCATGGCGGACAGGGGTACATCCAAGGCGTCCAGGCAGTAGCGAATGCACTCACCTGGGACCTGGATGTGCTTCATCTCGCTGGGCGACTGAACCATGAAGCCCACGCTGTGCTTGATGCGGTCCAGCCGCTCCTGCTCGATGGCGATCAAGATCTGCCCGTCTCGAACCACCGCAACCGAGCGGTCGTGTCCGAGGTTGATGCCCATGTGGTACCCGTGCATGTCAGCTCCATGGGCTCGATCGGTCGGGCTGGGATCCGTATGCCGTGAGCTGACGATCATGCGACCGCGGGATGCCATCTCCCCACCGCGCTGGGCTCGGCAAAAGAACCGAAAGCATGGTCAGATGGGCCTCATGGCGTGATACGGTCCCCCCCTCACGGAGGCGCCATGCGAGCGCTCTACCTGCTGCCCTTCCTCTGGGCTTGCGGCCAAGACTACGACCTCACGGCCGAGCAAGGCCGTCTCGAGCTCACCCCGAGCTTCCACGACCTCGGCTACATCGCCGTGGGCAGCACAGCCAGCGCAGAGGTGGGCCTCTACGCCACCGCAGGCGAGGTGGACGTGCTCGCTGTGGAGGTGCTGAACGTGGACGGCAGCGCATTCAGCGTGGTCCACGACGAGCTCAAGGGGCTCACCGACGAGACGGCCGGTGTGGTCGAGGTGGTCTACGCGCCCACCACCGAGGGCTACCACTGGGCGAGCATCACGGTGCTCACCGACGAGAACGACGACAACGAGCACATCATCGAGGTTCGTGGCGGGGCCGCGCAGCCGGCCGCGCGCCTGTACCCACCGCTCGTCGACTTCGGCCCGCTCGACGCCGGCGAAGAGGGCACCGCCACGGTCACCGTGGTCAACCAGAGCGCGGTGGCTCTCAGCCTCACCGCCTTCGACTTCGACGCCCCCAGCTTCGACTCACCCGAGGGCCTGCCGCTCGACATCCCCGCAGACGAGGCCGTCGAGCTCACCCTCTCGGTGACCAGCAGCGGTGCCGAAGAGACCGGCACGGTCTCCCTCGACTTCGACGGGCTCGTCTCCCTCGACCCGGTGGACCTGCAGGTCAATGCCTGCTCCAACCCCATCGCCTCGCTCTACGACGCTGACGAGGACGGCTACAGCGCCTGCGCCACCGACTGCGACGACGACGACGACAACGTCAACCCCGGCACGCCCGAGGCCTGTGACGGTGTCGACAACGACTGTGACGGCACCATCGACGAGGACACGAGCTGCTACGACGACGACGGCGACGGCTACACCGAGGAAGAGGGCGACTGCAACGACGCCGAAGCGGACATGAACCCCGGCGAGACCGAGGACTACGACAACGGCATCGACGACGACTGTGACGGCACCACCGACCACGGCACCGGCGATGAGGACGGCGACGGGTATGCGTCCTGGGCCGGCGACTGCGACGACACCGACGCCAGCATCTACCCGAGCGCTCCTGAGACCGCCGACGGTGACGACGACGACTGTGACGGCACCGTCGACGAGGGCACCGACGACTATGACGACGACGGCGACGGCCACACCGAGAACGACGGCGACTGCGACGACGACGACAACACCGTCTACCCGGGCAGCACCGAGGCCGCCGACGGTGTCGACGACGACTGCGACGGGATCGTCG
>JAERSX010000054.1 GCA_016845285.1 Deltaproteobacteria bacterium
CACCGACGACGACTGCGCAGACGAGGAGCCCCTGGCCTGGGAGGGCGCCACCGAGTCGTGTGCCGACGGCGTCGACAACGACTGCAACGGCCTCGCCGACTGTGAGGACGGCACCTGCGCGAGCGCGTCGTTCTGCGTGGAGAGCGACTGCAGCGACGGTGTGGACGACGACAACGACGGCGACACCGACTGCGACGACGAGGACTGCTGGGGCGACGCCATCTGCCCCGAGCTGGCCTGCGCCGATCTCACCGACAACGACGGAGACGGCGACGTCGACTGTGCCGACAGCGACTGTGCGAGCGCAGCAGCCTGTAGCGTGGCCTCCGTCAAGGCCAGGGTGCACAGCGGCGCGGGCGTGGTGCGCAAATATTGGCGCGTGAGCTCCGGCTTCATGGGCACGCCGACCTACGGCTGGCACCACCAGCAGGTCATATCGGGGCAGTTCTCCCAGGTGGCCGGCATCCTCTCCGTCGGCACGGGGAGCGGAGGCACACGCTCCTGCGCCTGGTCCCTGTCGTCGATGCACTTCGCCTCGGGCTACACCTCCGCCCAGTACCTGGCGGGTGTCGGCCACTCACGCAGCCTCGATGTCCCCCCCACCCACACGGGCCTCATGCTCAGCTCAGCCTGTCCGGTGCAGTCCAGTGGCTGGCTGCCGCGAGGACTGGTGCCCTGGGGCAACGAGGTGCGCGCCACGACGTCCACCGTCTCGGCCTCCTATGCCCCCGCATGGTTCCTCGCTGGCTCTTCGAGCACGACCCGCTCCGAGGCCTCCGGGTCGGTCATCCGGGGCAACTCCACGAGCTACATCTACTCCTGGAACAGCCACACACGCCGGTTCAACAGCCTCTCCACCGGCGACTGGTACTACTGAGCCCCCCGAGAAGACGTCCTCCACGCCGCTCGGCTCAGTCGAGGCCCCAGTCGGCGCGGAAGTTGTCGGGCGCCTTGTGGAGGTGGTCGAGGTTCGCCTCGCCGGACACGGTGTTGCCCTCGTCGTCGTAGGTCCACCAGCGACGCTTGCCGGTGTCGATGTGCACCGAGCGGTTGCCCCAGCCATAGCCCTGAAAGCCCGCGGCCTCGGCGCAGTCGTAGAGCTCGGCACGCCGCTCGTGGGGCACGGCCAGATCGAAGGCCTCGCCTCTCAGGTGGACGCTCTTGGACTTGCCGCCCGCCGCCGCGTTCTTCTCGGGATCGCGGTAGCCGGACAGCACGCGGTAGCGGGTGCGACAGCAGGTGCGCACCTCCTCGAGGGCCGCTCGAGCCGCCGGGTCGGCCCCGCCCCCCAGCTCCACCGAGGTGTAGGGCAGGTGCCAGAGCAGGGGGATGGAGTGGGGCGTCCACCAGACCGCCAGCGCCAGCCCTCCGGCGAGCGCGGCGACTCCCATGCAGCCCATGCAGCCCATGAGCGCCAGGGCTGGTCTGCGCACTCTGCTCGCCATGCCACCTCCGTCCGCCTGCAGAGTAGCCAGACCACCAGCTCGTCGGACCTGGCGCTACACTCGACGTCCGCGTTGGGCGGGGTCAGCTCGGGACGCAGCACCATGCACAACCTGATGAGGCCAGCGTGAGTGCACCGCTCGAGGAGGCTCTTCCGCCCGCAGTTCCGGCGCACGTCCGCCGCGTCGTGCTCGCCCTCGTCGCTGTCCTCGCCGTCGTCGGGCCCGTCTCCACCGCGCTCTCCCCGACCCTCATCGTCGAGGCCCCCCTGCTGCTGGTGGCGCTGTCGGCGGTGAACCGCCACATCGTGCTCGCCGCCGCCCACGTCGACCCCGTGCCGCTGCTGCTGGTGGGCAGCGCCCGGCGCATGCTCTCGCTGCTCGCCACCTACGGTCTCGGCTACCTCTACGGTGCCGCGGCCTTGTCGTGGGCCGAGGCCCGTCACCCACGGGTCGCTCGCCTCGTGCGCTGGTGCGAGGACTGGCTGCAGCGTGTCGGCCCCGCCTTGCTCGTCGTGATGTCCAGCTACACCCTCATGGGACTCGCCGGGGCGGCGCGCATGCGGCTGCGGACCTTCCTGCTCGCCAGCGGCCTGGGCAACCTGATCTACGTGGCGGCGGTGGTCTGGCTGGGCGACGCGGTCTCGGCCTGGAGCCGCCCGCTGCTGGCCTGGCTGGCGCGGCACCTCGTGGAGGCCACGGTGATCTGCATCGCCCTGGTGCTCGCCCAGCAGCTCTGGCGCCGCAGGCGAGGGGCCAGCGGGATCACACCCCCGACAGACCTGTCGCCACCCGCTCCTTGAAGGGGGCACGCAGCACGGGAACCTCTGGGCGCCAGGCCTGGGCGACGCGGCCCAAGACCGGGTTGACCAGCACGTTGTCGTGCCGGAGGTAGACCTGGGTGGGCGCCGGTCGGGCACCGAGCGTGCTCTTGATCTCCTCGGCGGTGCGGCCATAGTCGATGCGAGACACGCCCCGCGCGAGACCCAGCTGCAGGAAGTCGACGAGCATGCGCGGGTAGACGCCGTGGGCGCGGTTGTGGGCGTAGTCGATGCCGACGACGTGGGCGTCGAGGGTGTCGCCCAGCACGAAGGCACTCAGGAAACCCACGAGCTCGCCGTCGAGGAAGTAGCCCTGGACCACCATCTCCTCGTCGAGGACCGCCCGGAGCCGGCCCAGGGCGGCCACGTCGATGCAGCCGAGCTGAGCGTGGGAGCGGGCGCAGACCTGGTCGAGGAGGGCCTGGGCCTGGCCGTCGAGCTGCCAGAGATCCCAGCGGTCGAGGGGGCGGACCTCGAGGGCCGCAGACCGGGTGAGCGCCCGACGCGCCTTGACCCGGAACTTGGAGCGGAGGGCCGCGAGGTAGTGGTCGAAGTCGGCCCAGGCAGGGTCGAGGCTCAACACCATGCGGTCCCCGCCGGCGACCTCGGCGTAGCCACGATCCGAGAGCGCCTCGGAGACGGCGTTGGTGTCGGGCAGGAACTCCTTGAACAGCACCGTGGCCTGACGGGCCCCGCGCTGGAGGCGACGCACCGCGCGGCCGAGCAGGCGGGCGGCCTCTGCGGGTTCCACCTCGGACACGAAGGCGAAGCCGCAGTCGCTGCCCACGAAGCTGCTGCCACAGACCAGGGTGGAGGTGTGCAGGGGCCCGTCGCCCACGCCCGCCAGCCAGGTGGCGAGGGTGGTGGCCCGGCCCTCGGGCAGCAGCTCCCGCACCTCGGGGCCACGGAAGGCGGCCAGCTCGAAGCGGGCCACCCCGACGAAGGCGCCGTCCCGCTCGAAGAGCACGTAGCGAACGCCGCTGTCGACGCCGTCTTCGAGGGCTCTCGGGTCTTCGAGTGCGCCCAGGAAGTGTCGCTGGAGGTACAGCCCGCGGCCGGCCACCACCTGGTCCCAGGCTGCCCCGTCGACCTCGGCCATGCGCGAGTGGATGACCAGGCGTGTGGTGCACGAGCCCACCCCGTCGAGGGCACGCAAGATGGGACAACACGACGTGTCGCTCCGGGGGAGGAGGGCGGCCTCGGTGTGAAAGCAGGCGGTGATGGGGGCGTCCAGGTC
>JAERSX010000055.1 GCA_016845285.1 Deltaproteobacteria bacterium
TCGAGGTAGTAGCCGCCGTCCACGCCGATGCCGGAGGCGGCCAGGGCGAAGGAGAGCTGGGAGCCGCCGAGGACCACCAGCAGCGCGACGAGCCAGGCACGGCTGGCGCGAGTGACGGCCGGATCGGGTGGCGAGGCGGACACGGACCGCCCCTGTAGCACCCAGTGTCAGGCCCGCCCCCACCGACCGAGCCTGCGGCTCAGAACCAGGCCGGTTCCATGCGCAGGCAGGTGTCGTCGAGGCGGCTGAGCAGCGCGCCCCAGGCCTCGGTGCGCGGCAGCTCCCAGCCGAAGAAGTAGCGGCAGGCCTGCAGCTTGCCGGCGGCGAAGTCGGTGTCCGCGCCGGTGCGCAGGGCGGCCTCGGCCATGTCGAGCCAGAGCCAGGCGACCACGGTGTGACCGAAGAGATCGAGGTAGACACTGGCGTTGGCCAGCATCTGGTCCACGTCGCCGGCGCCCCCCGCCATGAGCAGCGCGCCGGTGACCTCACCCGTCCGTCCCAAGGACGCGGCGAGCTGTGCGGCGAGGGGGGCCAGCTCGGGGTGTGCCTGGGCCCGAGCGATGGTGGCCTGGACCCGCCCCGAGAGCAGCATCATGGCGGCGCCCCCGCCGCGCGGCACCTTGCGACCGAGCAGATCGAGGGCCTGGATGCCGTTGGTGCCCTCGTGGATGGGGTTGAGGCGGTTGTCGCGCCAGAAGCGCTCCACGGGGTACTCGCGGCTGTAGCCATACCCACCGAGCACCTGGATCGCGAGGTCGTTGGCCCGCAGGCAGTGGGCCGAGGGCCAGGCCTTCACCACCGGGGTGAGCAGGTCGAGGAGCTGACCGGCCTCGCCGCGCACAGCCTCGTCTGGGTGCGTGTGGTGGTCGTCGACGAGGCGGGCCGCGTACAGCGACAGGGCGAGGCCGCCCTCGCAGAGGGCCTTCTGGGCCAGCAACATGCGGCGCACATCGGCATGGGCCAGGATGGAGACCTGGGGGCTGGCGGCGTCGCGCTCGCCGAGGGGCCGACCCTGGGGACGTTCTCGGGCGTAGGCCAGGCTGGTGGCGTAGCCGGCGTAGCCCAGGCTGCTGGCGCCCAGCCCCACGGCCACCCGGGCCTCGTTCATCATCTGGAACATGCAGCGCAGGCCGCCGTGGGCCTCGCCGAGGAGCTCGCCCACCGCCCCGTCGAAGTGGAGCACGGTGTTCACGGTGCCTCGGGAGCCCATCTTGTGGTTCACGCCACTGATGCGCACACCGTTGCGCCCCGCCAGGGCCCCGTCTGCGTCGACGTGGTCGCGGGGCACCACGAACAGCGAGATGCCGCGGGTGCCCAGGGGGGCGTCGGGGAGGCGTGCGAGCACGAGGTGCACGATGGTCTCGGAGAGATCGTGTTCTCCGCCGGAGATCCACATCTTGTCGCCCTGCAGCGTGTAGCGACCGTCCTCACGCGGCTCGGCACGGGTGCGGATGTCCCCCAGAGATGAGCCGGCGTGGGGCTCCGAGAGACACATCGTGCCCATGAAGCGCCCCTCGAGCATGGGGGGCAGGTAGCGGGCGCGCTGGTCCTCGGTGCCGAAGGTGGCGATGAGGTTGGCGGCGCCCATGGTGAGCATGGAGTAGGCCACGATGGGGGTGTTGGCGCCCGCGAAGAGCGCCATGGCGCCCTGGAAGATGCTCATGGGAAGGCCGAGCCCGTCCAGCTCCTCGGGGAAGGTGCCCGCGTGGAAGCCCGCCTCCGAGAAGGCCTGGAGTGCTGCCTTCACCTCGGGGATGTGGTGGACCCGGCTGCCGTCGAAGGTGGGCTCGTTGGCGTCGAGCCTGGCGGCACAGGCCACGTAGTGGTCGAGGGCGATCTGGCGGGCCATGTCCATGATGGCTTCGAAGCCCTCGCGATCGTGCTCGGCGAAGGCGGCCCGGTCGCACAGGGCGCCGCTGTCGAGCCAGTCATAGAGCAGAAAGTCGAGCTCACGCGCGGGCACCAGCCAGGACATGCACACCTCCGGGCGGGCGCGTCTATCCCGACGCGGGGGGCTATCCTGGGGCCATGTCGCGCCTCCTCACCAGCGCTCTGCTCATCGCAGCCTGCGGATCCGGTGGTCCGGGGCCCGCCAGCACGACGCCCGACGCCGACACCCACACCGACGACGGCTTCGACCCCGACATCGAGCACGTGGGCTCCGACTGCGGCGAGCACCCCGAGGTGCGGCTCACCGAGGTGGTGAGCGCAAACATCCAGGGCCTGCTCGACGAGGACGAAGACCGCCCGGACTGGCTCGAGCTCCAGAACGTCGACGCCGAGCAGGTCTCCACCGAAGGCTGGGCCCTGAGCGATGGCGCCACCACCTGGCGCCTCCCCGACCGCACCCTGAGTCCCGACGAGCTGCTGCTGGTCTTCGCATCAGGAAAGGACCGCGACGACACCGAGCTCCACGCCGCCTTCTCCATCGGGGGAGACGAGACCCTCTCCTTGGTGGCCCCAGATGGCTGCGTGGTCGATGCCGTCACCCCGGGACCGCTGCCCCGCGACGTCGCCTACGGGCGCACGCCCGAAGATCCCGACACCTGGAGCTACTTCCTCGACGCCACCCCCGACGCCGAGAAC
>JAERSX010000056.1 GCA_016845285.1 Deltaproteobacteria bacterium
GTCCAGGTCGCAGGGGAAGAGGTCGGGACCGTGCGGGTGGTGTCGAGCGAGCTTCACGGCACGGAGATCGGGGGAGGGGAGATCCCCCGTCTCATCGATGAGCTGCCTGTGTTGGCGCTCGCCGCGGCGCTCGCCCATGGAGAGACCGTGGTGCGTGATGCTGCCGAGCTCCGTCACAAGGAGTCAGACCGCATCGCGACCACAGTGGACCTGCTGCGGTCCCTGGGGGTCCAGGCCGAAGGGCGTCCGGATGGCTTCGTGGTCCAGGGCTCTGCAGGTGCACCGCTCCAGGGCGCCTCCCTCGCACCCACCGACGACCATCGTCTGGCCATGACAGGGGCCGTCGCCGGCCTGGTGTCGACCGGAGGGGTCTGCGTGCCCGAGCCGGGCTGCATCGACGTCAGCTTTCCCGGGTTCTCGGACACCCTCGCTGGCCTCAGAGGCAGCAGCTGATGAAGGGCGGGATCGGCGCGGTGGTGCCGGCGCGGACCGGTTAGCTCGGGCGCTGTGGCGCACAACTCCGAACGACACATCCGCATCGCCATCGACGGGCCAGCCTCGTCGGGCAAGGGCACCGTGGCCAGGCTGGTGGCGCGAGCCCTGGGCTACGCGTACGTCGACACGGGCGCCATGTACCGCTGCATCGGTCTGGCTTGCCGTCGCCGAGGGGTGGCCGTCACCGACGAGGTCGGCTGCGGTGCCATCGCAGCACAAGCCAACATCCACTTCGAGTGGGACGGCGAGGTCCAGCGGGTCTTCCTCGAGGGCGCAGACGTCTCGCAGGCCATCCGCCGCGTCGAGATCGGCCAGGCCGCCTCGGATGTGGCGGTGTTGCCTGGCGTCCGCAGTGCCTTGCTCGACGCCCAGCGAGCGCTCGGTGATGCAGGCGGCGTGGTCATGGACGGTCGGGACATCGGCACGGTGGTGCTGCCCGAGGCTGAGCTCAAGATCTTTCTCGTGGCCAGCCTCGGTGAGCGTGCGCGCCGGCGTTGGGCCGAGCTCGCCAAGCGCGGCACCCCGCAGGCTCTCTCTGAAGTGGAGAGCGAGATCGAGATGCGAGACGCGCAGGATGCGGGGCGGAGCACCGCTCCGCTGGCTCAAGCAGACGACGCGGTGCGCATCGACTCTACCCACGCGAGCCCATCCGAAGTCGCGTCGCAGGTGGAGGGCCTGGCTCGTGCGCGGCTTGACGGCCTCGTGGCGACCAGCTAATCCGCCGGTCTCAGCCTGGCCTAGGCCGGCGCCGCTCTTCGAATAGACAGTTTCTCAATACGACAGCGTGGATGCGCCAGCGAGGTGGACGCATCCGAGGTGCGGCAGGCCGTCACGGCGAGCCACCGCCCCGCTGACACTCACCTCGACGCTGCCCCTTCCGCCGTAGGCGGAGCCAAGGATCCGATCTCCACATGCCCAGCTCCATTCAGCTCGACACCGACCTCAACGCCATCGGGCGTGACGACTTCACGGCCTTCTTCGACGAGTACCTCAACGAGAGCAACGTCCGAGAGCAAACCGTCGTCGCTGGCACCGTGCTCAACATCGACTCGGACTGGGTCACCGTTGACGTCGGCTACAAGGCCGAGGGCAACATCAACCGCCACGAGTTCCTCGACGAAGAGGGCAACATCACCATCGCGGTTGGCGACACGGTGGAGGTCTACCTCGACTCCATGCGTGAGGACGATGGCCAGCTCGTGCTGAGCAAGCGCCGCGCCGACGAGATGAAGGCTTGGGAAGAGATCTCCAAGGCCTACGATGCCGGCGAGACCGTGCATGGCGAGATCACAGCCCGCGTGAAGGGTGGCCTCAGCGTCGACATCGGCGTCAAGGCCTTCCTCCCCGGCTCGCAGGTCGACCTGCGTCCCGTGAAGCAGCTCGAGAAGCTCATCGGCGAGTCGATGGACTTCCGCATCATCAAGTTCAACAAGCGTCGGGGCAACATCGTGCTCAGCCGCCGCGTCCTCCTCGAAGAGGAGCGCGAGTCGAAGCGTGCCGAGACCCTGAAGGACCTCACGGTCGGCGCCATCATGAAGGGCGTCATCAAGAACATCACCGACTACGGCGCCTTCGTGGACCTCGGCGGCATCGACGGCCTCCTCCACATCACGGACATGACGTACGGCCGCATCAACCACCCCAGTGAGATGGTGGACGTCGGCCAGACGCTCGAGGTGAAGATCCTCAAGTTCGACGCCGACACCCAGCGCGTCAGCCTTGGCTACAAGCAGATTCGCCCCGATCCCTGGGAAGAGGTCGAGTACAAGTACCCGGTCGGCGCCATCGTCCGTGGCCGCGTGGTCTCCATGCCCGACTACGGCGTCTTCGTGGAGCTCGAAGACGGCATCGAGGGTCTGGTCCACATCTCCGAGATGACCTGGAACAAGCGCATCAAGCACCCCAGCAAGCTGGTCGCCATCGGCGACACGGTGGAGGCCAAGGTGCTCGGTGTAGATGTCGAGGCCAAGCGCATCAGCCTCGGCATGCGTCAGCTCGAGCCCAACCCCTGGGACATCGTCGCCGAGACCTACCCGGTCGGCACCATCGCTCGCGGCAACGTGCGCAACATCACCGACTTCGGAATCTTCGTCGGCATCGAGGAAGGCATCGACGGACTGGTCCACATCAGCGATCTGTCCTGGAGCCAGCGCATCAAGCACCCCTCCGAGGTGTACCAGAAGGGCGACGAGGTCGAGGCTCGGGTCCTCAACATCGACCGCGACAACGAGCGCTTCAGCCTCGGCATCAAGCAGCTCAAGGACGACCCGTGGCTCTCGGTGCAGTCCCGCTACTTCCTCGGCCAGGTGGTCAAGGGCAAGGTGGTGAGCCGCACCGACTTCGGCATCTTCGTCGAGATCGAAGAGGGTGTCGAAGGTCTCGTGCACATGTCCGAGCTCTCGGCCCCCAACGGCGAGTGGGACGAGGTCTACCCCGACGGCCTCGAGGTCGGCGTGGAGATCCGCCGCATCGACGCCCGCGACCGCAAGATCAGCCTCTCCGAACAGGGCGCCCAGGACCGTGGCGAGGCCGCCACCTCCGTCGAGGACTACATGGCCCGGCAGGGTGAGTCGGGCGCACGCCTCGGCGACCTCATGGGTGACCTGGGCCAGAAGCTGAGCGACGCCATCGGTGATGAGGAAATCACCGCTGACGCTGGTGCCGAAGAGGCTGCTGACGCTGGCGCCGAAGAGGCTGCCGACGCTGGTGCCGAAGAGGCCGCCGACGCTGGTGCCGAAGAGGCCGCCCCTGAGGGTGAAGGCGACAGCCCGGAGGCATAGAGCGTACTGGGAATGGGCCTCTCGGGGCCCGAGTCCCTTGACCGCTGAGCTATGGTCGCTGTGCCCCACCTGGGGCGCAGCAGGAGGCACAGGTGAACGCAGTGCGCTGGACGGCCCTTGTGGTCGTGCTCCTCGTCATCACCGTGGCGGTCCTGTTCACCATTCAGAACAGTGGCCGCACCACCGACCTGTCGCTCGACCTGTGGGTCACCGCATTCCACCTGAAGGAAGCCGTACCGCTTCCCTTGCTCCTATGGTCAGCCTTTGGCTTCGGCCTGGTGGGTGGTGGTGTGGTGGGACTGCGCTTGCGTTCGAGCGCCATGCGCAAGGTCCGAGACCTCGAGCAGCAGCTCGCCCGTGCCAGCGTCGGCGGCGACAGCGGCTGGAGCTAGACCCGGGTGCGTCAGCCCTTTGTGGTCCTGAGTGGCCTGTGGCTTGGCTGTTCGGATGGACCTGCGCCACCGCAGGCCGTGCCCGTGTCGGTCAGTCCGTCGTCGACCAGCGCGGTGACAGAGGTCGTGCCTCCCACCCAGGGTCCAGGCGTTCCGACGGAGCTGGAGCTCGCGGGCCTGGTTGCGCAGCTCCCAAGCGCGGACTCGCTGGAGCCGTCCCGACAGCGGCTGTTGTGGCAGATCCTCAGGGACACGCCGTCCCCATGTGGGGGGTGTGGTGATGGCTCACTCGGGGCATGCGTGGCCGCGCCCACTCCCGAATGCCCCATCGCGCTCGGGCTCGGTGAGCGAGTGGCGCGCTTGGTGAGGGCCGAGCATCCGGGCGTCCACGAGGCAGCGGCCTACCCCGACCTCTGGTTTGCGGCCGGGCGTCCGCCCGGGATCCCGGACGATCAGATCGCCGTGGTGGTCTGGATCGATCCCAGCTCGAGCTTCCTCCCTCAGGTGCTCTCCCATCGGGATGCACTGGTGGCCGAGGACACCGTGATCACGGCGATTCCTTGGGCCCCCCGAGATGAAGGAGCCGAGCTGGTGGGACTCTGTTCAGCAGCTGATGACACCTGGGCCTGTCTGGCGGAGGTGGCCCGGGTACGAGGCGTCGCAGAGGGGGAGGGGAGGACGCCCTTCAGCCGGTCCGATCTGGCTGCGGTCGATGTGGAGCCTCAGGCTGCCGCCTTGGACGCAGTTCACGCCGCAGCCAGCGAGCGAGACTCCATGGCCGAGGCTCTGGGGGTCCGCAGCACACCCACCTGGTTCGTCGACGGCCATCGCCTTCGCGGAGCCCAGTCTCTGGGGGCCATCGGCCGCCTGGTAGAGCTGCAGCGCCTCGACCACCTCCCGGCACCCGAGTGAGTCGCGGCCGGCGGCCTCAGGGGCGGCGCGGCGCGCAGGCCAATCCGGGCAGGGTCGCAGCCGCCCGTGCACTGCTCGGTGTGGAACAAGGAGGGCACGCCGAGGACCTGCTGGCCGAGCTTGCGCCCGCTAAGGACGCCGATCGCGGACTCGCCTGGCACCTCTGTCTGGGCGTCCTCCGCCGCAGGGGCACCGTGGACGCGGTCTTGTCCCCCCTGGTGCGGCGCGGCCTGGACTCCCTGGAGCCCCCTGTCCTCGTGACCTTGCGCCTGGGCGTCTTCGAGGCCTTGCTCAGCCGTACGCCACACCACGCAGCTGCCAGTCAGGCAGTGGAGGTGGTTCGGGCTCTGGGGCTCGGTCGGGCCTCAGGACTCGTCAACGCGGTCTTGCGAAAGGCCGTAGGCGCCACCCTGCCCACCGATCCGCTCCTCGACCTCCCGCCGTGGCTCCAGGCGCGGTGGTCCGAGTGGCCTGAGTGGGTGGCTTGCCTTCGTGAGCCTGCGCCAGTCTTCGGGGTCGCACGTGGGCCGGATGCACCTCGACCGGAGGGCTGTGACGACGGCGTGGACCTCGGTGCCCGCACGCTGGATGACGTCTTTCGACTGCCAGCCGGCTCCGGCGCCGTGCCCAGGCTCCAGGGCTTTGCCGAGGGTGGCTGGTGGGTCATGGATCCCGCATCCGTGTGGGTGGCTGACCTGGCCTTCGAGTGGTCGGAGTCGCAGTCACCTCGTGTGCTCGACGCCTGTGCTGCTCCGGGTGGTAAGTCGCTACGGCTCGCTAGCCGTGGCGCAGAGGTGCGGTGTAGCGACCTGTCGCCCCAGCGCCTGGCCCGACTCGCGGAGAACGCACAGCGCGTGGGCTTGTCCTTGCCCGCGCGCGCTCACGACTGGCTGAAGGGGCCCGCGCCAGGCTTTGGGATTTTCGACGTGGTGCTGGTGGATGCGCCTTGCACGGGCCTGGGCACGGTGCGTCGTCACCCCGAGATCAAGTGGCGTCGTCTACCCACCGATCCGGCTGCGATGGCCCTGCGGCAGCGCCGCATCTTGGCGTCATGTGCCGATCACGTCGCTCCTGGCGGCCTCCTCATGTACTCGGTGTGCTCCACGGAGCCAGAGGAAGGACCTGCGGTGGCCGAGTCTCTGGCCGGGTGGGACATCGCGCACCGGTGGCAGAACGTGCCTCCAGCTCCTGGAGCAGATGGCTTCCAGGCTTTCGGGCTGCGGAGGAAGCGTGGCGGCACGTAGGCCGGACGACACCCCCATGATGCGGCAGTATCTGGAGCTCAAGGCCAAGGTGCCCGATGCGCTCCTCTTCTACCGCATGGGTGATTTCTACGAGCTGTTCTTCGATGACGCCCGCGAGGCGGCCCGCCTCCTCGATCTGACCCTCACGAGCCGCAACAAGAAGGACCCCGATCCCATCCCAATGGCTGGGCTTCCGTACCACGCCCTCGAGGGCTACCTGAAGCGTCTGGTCGATGCGGGGGTGAAGGTCGCGATCGCCGAGCAGCGGGAGGTTCCAGGCTCCAAGCTCATGTCCCGGGAGCTGGTCCGGGTGGTGACCCCGAGCCTGCCGTGGGACGTGGACGGGCCCGAGTCGCGTGAGAGCTGCTTCCTGGCTTGTCTGGTGGGCATCGGCCCAGTGGGGTTGGCGCTCCTCGACACCACCACCGGTGAGCTGCGGATGACCGAGCTGGCCGATGCCGCAGCGGCCTTCGCAGAGGTGCAGCGGGTCGACCCCAGAGAGCTCGTCCTCGACCCGGCGCTGGTCGACCACGACCTTGTCTGGCCTTGTCCAGTGGTCAGCCCGGAGGCCGGCTGGCTCGACCCACGGGGGGCGAGGCTCACCTTGTGTGACCTGCTGGGTGTCCACGACCTGCAAGGCCACGGTGCCGAGGCCATGCCCGCGGGTCTGCGGGCCGTCGGCGGCGCCCTGGCCTACGCCGGTGATGTGGCCCTGGCTGATCTGAGCCAGGTGCGTGCGCTTCATGTGTACAGCACCGCAGGGCACATGTTGTTGGATGAGGCGACCCGTCGAAACCTGGAGATCCTGCGCCCGCTACGCGGCAGCGGCCGGAAGGGAACGCTGCTGGGCCTCCTCGACAAGACACGAACCCCCATGGGAGGGCGCCGGCTGCGAGAGTGGCTTGGCAGTCCACTGCTCGACCTCGACCGCATTCGTGCCCGTCACGATGCCGTCGAGGAGCTGGTGGACGGGCGCCTTCGTCGTGCGCTCCGCGAGCGTCTACGCCTCGTGGCCGACCTGGAGCGTCTCGGAAGCAAGGCGGCACAGGCCAAGGCGAATGGTCGTGACCTCGTCGCCCTGGCGGCCTCGCTGCGGGCCTTGCCCGAGATCTTTGGGCTGCTGGCCGAGCGCTCCGCGTTCGCCCCGCAGCTCCCGCGGGATCTGGTGGGCGATGTGGCGGACGACATCGAGGCCTGGTTGGTGGCCGAGCCTCCAGCGAGCATCACCGAGGGTGGCCTCATCCGCCCAGGAGTCCATGCCGACCTCGACGAGCTGAGCGCCTTGTCACGTGAGGGCAAGGGCGCCATCGCTCGCATGGAGGCACGTCTTCGCACGGAATCGGGCATCAGCAGCCTCAAGGTCAAGCACAACCGGGTGTTTGGCTACTTCATCGAGGTGACGGCTGCGAACCTCCACAAGGTCTCGGAGAGCTGGCACCGCAAGCAGACCCTTGCGAATTGTGAGCGCTTCATCACCCCTGAGCTCAAGGAGTTCGAGGAGAAGGTGATGGGCGCCGACGAACGCAGAAAGGCCCTGGAATACGAGCTCTTCGTGGCCTTGCGTCAGCGGGTTGCTGTGGAGCTGGGGCGTCTCCAGGCCCTGGCGCGTGCCGTGAGCTTCGTCGATGTGGTGAGCACCCTCGCGGAAGTGGCAGTGGACCGCCGCTACGTGCGGCCCACCCTCGACGCCAGCGATGACCTGCAGATCACGGGTGGGCGTCACCCTGTGGTCGAGACCATGGATCTGGGCGAGCGCTTCGTGCCCAACGATGTCTCATTTGGCTCCGATCGGCGCCTCATGATCCTCACTGGACCCAACATGGCCGGAAAGAGCACCGTCATGCGCCAGGTCGCGCTGACCGTCTTGCTCGCGCAGGTGGGCAGCTTCGTCCCGGCGGACATGGCACACATTGGCGTCTGCGACCGGGTGTTCGTGCGCGTCGGTGCCAGCGACGATCTCGCACAGGGTCGGAGCACCTTCATGGTGGAGATGAGCGAGACGGCCCTCATCCTCAACCAGGCCACCGAGCGCTCCCTCATCTTGCTCGATGAGATCGGGCGTGGCACCTCCACCTACGACGGTCTGGCCATCGCCTGGGCGGTGGCCGAGGCGGTCCACGATCGCATTGGTGCTCGGACCATCTTCGCGACGCACTACCACGAGCTCGTCGGCCTCTCCGACAACCACCCCCGGGTCGTCAATCAACACGTGGCGGTCAGCGAGTGGGGGGAGCGGATCATCTTCTTGCGCACCCTCAAGGAGGGAGGTGCGTCGAAGAGCTACGGCATCCAGTGCGCCCGCCTGGCCGGCATGCCCCCCGCCGTCATCGGTCGCGCACAGGCCTTGCTGGCCGAGCTGGAGCGGCGAAAGCTGCAGGCTGCGAGCCGACAGCTCAGCCTGTTCGCCCGTGGCGAGCAAGCCCCCACGCCCACGGTGTCGCCCGACTCGGAGCCACCGGCCGAAGACCCCGTGAGGACAGCGCTGGTCGCCCTCGAGCCCGACGAGCTGAGCCCACGGCAGGCCCTGGAAGCGCTGTACGCCTTGCGACGTCTGATCACCGACTGAGGCGGTCAACCCGCCGCCAGATCCTGTGCCAACGCGAGCGCCCCCAAGGCTCCGGACAGGCCGCCCAGTGCCGGTGCCACGAGCCAACCCTCCAGCTGTCCCACCATGTCTGGATGAGGGCGGTAGTCCCCAAAGATGTCCACGAGCTCTCGCCTCACGGC
>JAERSX010000057.1 GCA_016845285.1 Deltaproteobacteria bacterium
TCCTTCGGCAGGGAGCTCGAGCTGGAAGTCAACGGTGCACGTGGTGAGGCGGGGCACGCCCACACACCAGCACCCGACACCCTCGGCGAGCCAGGTGAGCACCTTGTCCGGTGCATGGCCTGCCCCCATTGCCGCGGACACAAGCTCTTCGAGGGAGCCGCTGCCCTCCACTCCATGGCCGGCCAGCAAGCCGGCGATGCCGCTGACCCCCACCACCTTTCCGGCCCGCATGTCGACAGACATCGTGGCACCCTCGTGGGTCACGCTCAGCCGACCGTCTGCACTCAGCCGGTGCGCCAGGTAGAGCACCCTGGGAACGGGGAACCGATCGGTCCCACCCTCGACGGCGTCAAGGAAGTCGAGCCCCGACCAGCGAGGTCCAGGATCTCCGACAAGGCGCTGGAGCAATGCTTCCAGAGCCGCTTCGGGTGGCGGCAGTGGCAGGAATCCCGCAATCGGTGCGCCGTCGCGCCGCACCTCGGCGTGCACCGAGGGAGCACCGAGCCACACCAAGCGAGCCCGCGACTCCTCCCCCATGGCTCGGGCGAGGGGGCGACCCGGCCCTCCGAGCTCGTCGACCATGGCCAAGACCAGCTCGGCGCGGCTCCGCCGAAATGTCTCCAAAGCCTCAATTGGACCGGCCATGTCGACGACCGCATGCCCATGCTGCCGGAGCTGGCGCGTGAGGGATGTGCGGCGTCCCTTGTCCGGATCGACCAATAACAGTCGCGCCAAGGGTGCCTCCTCTTGCCCGGTGGGTCTGGCGATCCTACATGCGAAGGGCAGGGTCACACCCCGTGGCCCCCACTCCGCCCACCGACCCTCGCCGCTGACGCGGCGACAAGAGGCCACCATGGCAGACAGCAGCGTGCTGCACGTCGGCGACGCCGACTTCGAAGAGACGGTCCTGAATTCCGACACCCCGGTCCTCGTGGACTTCTGGGCCACGTGGTGTGGTCCATGCAAGGCCGTCGGCGTCCTCCTCGAGAAGATGGCGCCCGACCACGAAGGTTCGCTCACCATCGCCAAGATCGACGTGGACCGGGCCCCCGGGATCGCCAAGAAGTACGGCGTCCGCAACATTCCCACCCTGCTTGTCTTCAAGGGCGGCGAGGTGGTGGGCAAGCAGGTGGGCGCCTGCAACCGCAAGCGCATCAACGCGCTCGTGGGTCCGCACCTGTAGAGCCGACAGCGGCTGGAGTCAGGACGTCGGAACCTCGAAGCCGGGCTAGCCAGCCGCGGCGCGCTGGAGCCTTGGTCCCGACATCCAGACGGCAGCTCCAGCGACAGACGACGCGAAGGGGTCTTCCGGCACGATGACCGGTAGCCCCGTGGCCTCACCGATGGCGCGATCGAGATCGCGGAGGAGCGCGCCCCCGCCCGTGAGCACGATTCCGGTGCCGGCGATGTCGGCCGCCAGGTCCGGCGGCGTGCGCTCCAGGGTGCTGACGACCGCCTCGACGATCTGTCGCACCTGCTCGGCCACGGCATCGACCACGCTCGAGCCACGCACCACGACCTCTCCGGGAAATCCGGTGTCGGCGCGCCGGCCGCGGGCACGCACGCCCTGCTCCTGCGACACCGGGCGTGCTCCGCCCACCGCGCACTTGATGGCCTCGGCCATGCCCAGCCCCACATGGAGTTGGTGATGTTCGCGGAGGTACCGCTGGATCGCGAGATCGAGGTGGCGACCGCCCACGCTCAAGGCCCGGCTGTAGACCACACCGCCGAGCGAGAGGACCGCCATCTCGGTCACCCCGGCGCCCACGTCGACCAGCATCTGGCCGTGGGGCTCGTCGAAGGGCAGTCCGACACCGAGCGCTGCGGCGACAGCACCATCCACCAGGCGAACATCCCGCGCACCCGAGGCCTCGGCACACTCGCGCAGGGCACGACGCTCCACCTCGGTGATGCCATGAGGCACGCAGACCGCTGCCCGAGGACCGACCCAGAGGCGGCGCCCCTGGACCTCCATCACCAGCTGTGCCAGCAAGGCCTCTGCGAGCTCGTAGTCCTCGATCACCCCGCCCACGACGGGGCGCTTGACCTGGATGTGAGCGGGGGTGCGGCCTTCCATCGCCGCAGCCTCTGCGCCGTAAGCCACCACGTTCCGACGTCCCGCTCGGTCTTCCTGAACGGCCAACACCGTGGGCTCGCAGCAGACCAGCCCGCGCCCGCGTGCGTGGATACGGGTATGTGCGGATCCGAGATCG
Source organism: Deltaproteobacteria bacterium (assembly GCA_016845285.1). Taxonomy (GTDB): domain Bacteria; phylum Myxococcota_A; class UBA796; order UBA796; family UBA2385; genus BH17. Next base: position 2,214 of record JAERSX010000057.1, read on the forward strand.
ACAGCAATGTCGCACGAAAGCGCGCCCAGCACGGTATTCAACATGGGGTCACGGGGGCTGAAGTCTTGACACGTCGAGGCCCCTCTTCATACCACGTTTCGATGTCCTCCGACACGGAGTCAAGCACCTCCATGCGCCTCAACCCGAAGACCGTGTTCCTGACCGCCACCGTGCTGCTCTTGGCCGCCTGCTCCAAGACGCCGGTGACGGGGCGCAGCCAGTTCAACCTGCTGCCCGACAGCCTGATGATCCCGCTCGGCGCGAGCAGCTACGACTCGATGCTCCAGGGCGTCAAGCTCCAGAAGGGCAGCGAGGACCACGCGCTGCTCAAGGAGGTGGGCGGGCGCATCTCCGGGGTTGCCGACAAGCCGAAGTACAAGTGGCGGTACCGCCTCATCCAAGATGACGAGACCATCAACGCCTGGTGCTTGCCGGGCGGCAAGATCGCCTTCTACACGGGCATCCTCCCCGTCCTCCAGAACGAAGCCGGCATGGCCTTCGTCATGGGTCACGAGGTCGCCCATGCCACGGCCCACCACGGCGCTGCGCGCCTCAGCCAGCAGCTGGGCGTGCCGGGCGGCCTGGGCGGGCCCTCCCTGTCCATGGACGCCAAGGACCCGCTCTCGCACCCGCACAAGGGAGT
>JAERSX010000058.1 GCA_016845285.1 Deltaproteobacteria bacterium
GGGGTGCGCGCCGCGCCGCCCGAGAGCAGTACCCGAGAGAGGCTGCCATCCACAGAGGTGGAGAGATAAAAGTCGAGCGAACGCTGAACCTCGGTGGCCAGGTTGTCGCCGACGGTGTTGAGGACCCGCTCGATGACCTCAGGCACGACGGCGCGTTCGTCGCCTTCGTTGCCGCCGACCTTCATCGCCTCGGCCTGTTCGTAGGAGATGTTCAAGGCGCGCTGAATCTCCTCGGTGAACTGACGACCGCCAATGCCGATGTCACGAGTGAAGGCACTGACTCCGCCTCTGACCACGTGGATGTTGACGTTGCTCGCGCCAATGTTCACGAGCGCAACCGACTCGTCATTGTCCTCGTAGTTGAGCTCGAACATGTTGGCGACGGCGAAGGCATCGACATCGACGACCGCGGGGCGCAGTCCCGATTGCTGGATGAGAGCCTGATACTCGTTGACCAGTTCCTTGCGAGCCGCGACGAGCAAGACCTCCATCTGACCGGGGTCTTCGCTTGCCCCATCGAGAATCTGGACGTCGATGTTGACGTCGTTGATGTCGAACGGGATGTACTGCTCAGCCTCCCACTGAATGGACTCTTCGAGCTCGTCGACAGTCATCTGCGGGAGATTGATTCGCTTGATGATGACCGCGTTGCCCGACACGGAAGCTGCGACGAACTTGGTCTTCACTCGCTGCTGCTGCACGAGCTCGCGAATGGCGTCCACGATGACGTTGGTGTTCATCACCGCGCCGTCGACGATGGCTTCGGGGGGCAGCTGCACCATGCCGAAGTTGACCAGCCGTTGCTGCCCGGTCTTCGAGTCTTGCTCCAGCTCCATCAACTTGATGTGGCTGGACCCGATGTCCAAGCCCACCATGGGGCGTCTTCGAGAGAACAGCGCCATCAGCTCAACGGGTGGGGGGTGGAGTCGAACGCCATCTACGGACACACCGGAGAAAGCGTGCGTGCCGGGCTGGTTGTAGCAACAGGCGGTCACGCCGGTCAACCTCCGACGCTCCAGCGGCAAGCTATGCTCGACAGCCGATGAAGCCCCTGGGAACCGCAACCGCGACCTTGAGCGGAGCCCTCGGCGGGGGGCTCTACGGCGCTGCCACGCTTGGATTGATGGCCGAATCCGCAGGGGCCGGGCCACACACCACGTGGTGGAGCCTCGTTCTCCTCGGCCTTGTCTGGTCGTTCGCCAGCCTCATTCCAGCGGGCTGGAGCGTGTCTACGGGGGGCACCTGGATCCTGCTGGCACTGCCCGCGCTCCTCGCTGCGACAGCAGAGCCCCTGCTCTCCTTGGGCGGCAGCGCCGTGGTGCAGCTTCCCGATGGAGCCAGGCGCATCACGCAGCTCGGAGCCTTCTGCTGGGGGCTCGCCTTGGTGCCTCCGGCCGTGCTGGTTCAGCGCGCCGCGCGCGGCGCTGACCCACGCTCCGGGTGGGGCACCGTGGTCGGCCTGGCGCTGGGAGGGCTGCTCCAACCTCTCCTGTCGGCGGCCTTGGGCGCGTTCGTGATCGGCCTCTCACGGCGCAGCGCTCCCACCCGCGGGACCTCTCTGCCATGGCGGGACCAGCTGGGGCAGCTCCCCGGCATCAGCCTGGCGCTCGCTGCCGCGGGGGTGGCCTGGATGGCGCTCCGCGGTCCGCTTGCGCCAACTCCCGACGCCACCCTGGTCGTGGCGCTGGCGGGTGGCGCAGTGTTCCTTTTCGCGCGAGCGCGAGGGCGACTCGGAGGCATCGCTGCCGTGTTGCTGGCAGCTCTGCTCGCGTGCGCCACCTACGCCGTGCTGAGCGAGGCGGGGGGCTGGACCCTGCCCTGGACCTTGACGCTGGTGGGTGACCGGGGCTGGCTCCCCTGCCGCTTCGGCCTGGCCTTGCCCGTGATGCTCGTGGTGCTGCCCGGCGCAGCACTGGCTGGATTTGCTTGGGGTCGACGTCCCCTCCCCTTGGGTGGCCTGGGCCTCGCAGGCGGCGCAGTGCTCGCCTTGCAGGTGGATGGCGCGAGCGCTCTCCTCTGGGGCGCCGGGCTGGCATGTGGCGCCGCCCTGTTGCTGTCCGGGCGCCCCCTGTTCCAGCTCGCCTCGGGCGGTGCGTTGGCCGGCGTCCTGGCTACAGCGGTCTTCGCACCGATCCCAATCGACGATGACGTGGTGGCCGGACGATTCCGGCTCCTCCGCTCGGGCTCGGACCTTCAGCGAGAAGCCCAGGCGGACGCAGGCAGTCGGGTGGCCCTGGGCGTATGGGGCCCCGCAGGCGCGGCACGACTGCGCGCCCCGGCCGAGGCATGGGAGCCCCGCCTCCAGACCGAGAGCGGCAAGGACTGGCCCCTCCTCGTAGAGCAGGAGGGGCGGGTGCAGGAGAGCCGCGGCAGGGTGGCCCTGGGGGAGCGGTTCCTGGGCACCCTCGGGGCACTGCTGGACCACGGACGCGATCGGGTGGTGGTCGTGGGCGACACCCTCGGCCTCGTGATGAAGGGGCTGGCCGCTCGGCCGCACGGGCTGGTGCGGGTCGCCACTCCGGACCCCCGGCTGGTGCGCGCCATCGCCGAGCTGGACGCCGAGGCCCAGGCCGCGTGGCTGCGGCCCACGGTGCAGCTGCTGCCTTTCCCCACAGCCCGGGTCCTGTCCGGACAGGGGCGCGGCAGCCTCGACCTGGTCCTCGAGGTGGTCTCCGCCCCGTGGGCGGACGCCGCCAGCCCAGGGGCCGCGACCGCCCAGCTCGACCGTGTCCACAGACGACTCGCGCCGGACGGGCGGTACCTGGCCATCCTCCACCTGGGCTGGTGGTCCGACGGCACGGTCGGGCCCTACCTGGCCGCCGTGGCAGCCCGCTTCGACCATGTGCAGCTGTGGCTACCACCCGAGGGCGCGGACAGCCTCATTCTCGTGGCCGGCGCGGAGGCTCCGTCCCTCGACGCGCTCCTGGCTCAGGCGGACGCCGCCCGGCCGCTCGTGCGGGAGCTGGGCCTGCCCAACCTGTCCACAGCCGCAGCCCTGGCCATCGCTGACGGTCAGAGCACCAAGGCGCTCGCGCCAGCCGGGCCAGCCACCCCGCCCATCGGACTCAGCGATGCCTTGGTGACCCCGCCCGTGCAGCACTTGAGCACGCTGGCGGGTGCGGCCGCCCCGCTCCCTCGGCTGTGGAACACCTCGAACATCGCGGAGAGCGCCCTGACCGATCTGGAGCGTCGGCGTGAAGCTCGCATCCACTTCCTCGAGCGCCTCGGCAGCGCCGCAACCGGCGACATCGAGGGAGTGGTGAGTCGCTCTCGAAGGCTCTCCGAGTTTGACGCCGAGGCTGGCACGCGCACCCTCGCGCCCGTGGTCGAGCCCCACCTCCGGGACGCCCGCGAGGCGCTGGCCGAGGCGCGCACCGAGGGGCCATCCTCCGGCGGCTGGGAGGAAGCGAAGCGTTCCGCCACCACGGCGGCCATGTTGGCGCCGCGCGACCCGGAGCCGCTCGTGCTCCTGGCCGAGATCGACCTGGCCCGTCAGGCCTGGGATTCCGCACAGAAGCGCTGCGCCAACGCGCTGGCCTTGGAGCCCGACCACCTGGGTGCCCTGTGGTGCGTGGCTCGGGCCGCCCGAGGCCGACGCGATCTCGTTGCCGCCGAAGATGCCCTGCAGCGGGCCGTCGAAGGTCATCCGAGATCCTGGCTGGCCTGGCACAACCTGGGCACCTTCCTCGCCGAGCGCGGACGCCAAGTCGAAGCCGCAGACGCCTTGCGCAAGGGCGCGAGCCTCGCGGACCCCCCGTCCGCCCTCCCACACATCGCCCTGTCCCACCTCTACTTGTCCCAGACCGAAGCCACGCGCGCCCTCGTCGAAGCAGAGCGCGCCCTGCTCCTCGGCGGTGGTGCCGAGGCCCGCTTCCTTCGCGGCCGGGCCCACTTCGAGCTCGGAGAAGTGGCCCGCGCCGAGAAGGACTTCCGCGGCGCCGTGCTCCTCGACTCAGGCCACGTCGACGCCCGGATCTGGGTGGCGCTCTGCCGCATTGATCAGGAC
>JAERSX010000059.1 GCA_016845285.1 Deltaproteobacteria bacterium
GACTGCGACGACACCGACGGCGATGTCCATCCGTATGCGGCAGACACCGCGGGCGATGGTATCGACCAGAATTGCGACGGGCAGGACGAAGCCGACGCCGACGAGGACGGCTACCTCTCGGACGTGGACTGCGATGACGGCGACGCCACGGTCAACCCTGGCGCCACCGAGGTCTGCTACGACGGCGTGGACTCCGACTGCAGCGAGGGCAGCGACTACGACTGCGACGGGGACGGCGACGACAGCGACGCCTACGGCGGCACCGACTGCGACGACACCGACGCGACGGTCTACCTGGGGGCGCCGGACACGCCCTACGACGGCGTAGACAGCGACTGTGCCGAGGACAGCGACTACGACGTGGACGGCGACGGCCACGAGCCCGAGGCCTACGGCGGAGTCGACTGCGACGACAACGACCCTGACACCCACGGAGAGATCGCCAGCGACGACTGCGGTGGAGGCGACCAGGACTGCGACGGCGAGCTCGACGAGGACTGCGAGAGCTCGGGCGATGACGGCGGCGATGACGGCGACGACGGCGACGACGGCGGCGATGACGGCGACGACGGCGGCGATGACGGCGGAGACGAGGGGGGCGCCGACGACACGGGCACCGGCGGCTCCGGCGACGAGGGGTCCGAGGACTCCGGCTATGTCGACCCCAACGCTGGCTGGGAGGCGCCCGTGGACGAGGGCTCGGATCCCGGTCTGGTCGAAGGTTGCTCGGGCTGTGCCAGCACGTCCACGACCTCGGGGCGAACCTCTGGCGGTCTGGTCTTCTTGGGGCTCCTCGGCCTCATGGGCCTGCGCAGGCGCTCCTAGGCAGACCCGAAATTGAAGAAGCCCCGACCATCAGGCCGGGGCTTCTCGCCGACGAGGACGAAGGTCTACTTCATCCAGGCCGAGATCTGGAGCTGGCCGCCGACGGCGAGCTCGAAGGCATCGTCACCAGCCATGTCGTAGGCCTTGGAGAAGCCGACGCCGGGAACCACGAAGACGCCGAAGCCGTACTGGTTCTGCGACTGCATGCCGAGGCGGGCCTGGCCGAGGACCTGGGCGTACAGCGGATCGAACTCGTAGCCGGGGGCGCCGTCGATATCGACGCTGGCACCGACCGAGTAGTTGCCCTTCCAGGCGTCGCCCTGGATCTTGCCGGCGTCCATGGTCTTGTAGATGTTGACGCCGAGATGGAGCTCTTCGCGGCTGATGCCGGCAAGAAGCTCGAGGGCGTCCATCTGCACGATGAGGCCGTCGCTGCGGTAGTCGATGGTGGGCAGGTGCTCGAAGGGGGAGACGTAGTAGCCGCGGGTTCCGTACTCGACGCCCTGGTGAGCGGTGAAGCCCCAACCGGCTTCAGCGGTCATGGGCAGAGCCAGCAGGGCGAGGGCGGGAACGAGGCGCTTGAGCATGGGTCCTCCGTGTGGACTCGTGGGGAAAAGTCTGGACGCGTCAAGATACCAGAAGTTGTCAGCGGCGGTCCAGTGTGACCAGAAGCGGGCCCAGGACCAGGAGATCTGCGGCGAGGGCGGCCAGCACTGTCCAGGCTGTGAGAACGCCGAAATTCCCCGTGGCGACGAACTGCGAAAACCAGAAGACAGCGAAGCCCGTCGCCAGCACCATCGAGGTGTCGAGGATGCTGCGCCCGGCCGTGCGGTAGGTGTGCAGAACTGCGGTGGTGGCGTCGTCTCCTCGTCCGCGGCGGCGCTCGTAGACCGTGAGAAAGTGGATGGTGTCGTCCACGGCGATGCCGAGCCCGATGCTCAGCACCATGGCGGTGCTGGGCTTGAGCGCAAGGCCGATGGCGCCGAGGGCTGCCAGGAGCGCAAGGAGCGGGAGCACGTTTGGTACGAGCGCAAGTCCGGTGCGGCGCAAAGAGCGAGTCAGGCCCAACCAGACGAGGGCGATGAGGCTCAGGGCGACCGCGAAGCTCCCGGCGAACTGGCGTGTGAGCGTCGCGTTGACCTCTTGGGCCAGGTAGGCGGGGCCGGTGACCTCGGCGCGGCCCCCGAGAGGCTCCAGCAAGGGTCGCGCCTGGTCCTGGAAGTCGGCCACGAGACCGAGGGTGGCCTGATGCCCGAAGTCTCGGACACGTCCGGTGAAGCGTGCGCGTAGCTCGCCGTCGGCGCCCTCGTGGAGGAAGTGGGGGACCGGGTCCTCGCCCGCCAGGGACAGGGCGAAGAGCGACTGGACGCTGGCGGCGGTGCTGGGGGGCAGATCGAGGGTGGCGCGCTCGCTGGGCAAGGCCAGGGAGAGCCAGGCGCTGCGGGCGAGGTCGTGCAGCCCCACCATGGAGCCCACCTGGGGCTGGGTACGGAGCCAGGTGGCGAGGGCGTCCATGGCGGCGAGAGCTCTGGGATCACGAGGGTCGCCGGCCACTTCGCCGTCTTCGTCGAAGCTGAACTCGATCTGCAGGGGAAGCACCGCCCCCATGTGGTCCTCCATGAAGGCGAGGGCCTCGGCGGTCTCGGTCGAGGAGTACACGTCTTCCAGCACCTTGTGCTCGAAGCCCACACGGCTGGCCAACGCCAGGGCTACGAGCGTGGTCAAGCCGGCGATGGCGAGCACTCCCCGGCGTCGTCGAAGCACCCATTCGCCGAAACGGCCCATGCGATCGGCGCTCGCGGAGGCGTGTCCGAGCGCTCCTCCAGAGGGCGGGCCCAGCCAGGCGAGCACCGGTGGCACGGCCAGGAAGGTGATGAGGAAGGTCAGGAGCACACCCACGCCAGTCGCCAGCCCGAAGATGCGGATGGGTGGGATGCGTGTGGTCAGCAGTGCCAGGAAGCCCAGAGCCGTGGTGAAGCTCGTCAGCACGCAGGCGAGCCCCACCTCGCGGGCCGCGGCTCGTGCAGCGGCCCGCCGATCGCCAAGGGCCGCGAACTGCTCGGCGAAGCGATGCACGAGGTGGATGAGGTCGCTCGTCCCCACCACGATGATCACGGCGATGAAGGCGGGCGCGAAGACGTTGAAGGGTGTGCCCGTCGCTGCGTAGGCGGCGCTCGCGGCTGCGGCCCCCAGCGTCACGG
>JAERSX010000060.1 GCA_016845285.1 Deltaproteobacteria bacterium
GCCTCAAGGACCCGGTCTTCTACGACCGTGGCTACGCCTACTCTCTCTTCCCCGACTTCATCGACGGCTTCTCCGGCGAGAGCTTCGGGTACCCGGCCTGGCTCCTGGTAGACCCCGACATGTCGGTGTTCTACGGAAACGTCGGGTTCAGTGACTGGGAGACGGTGGCCGACCTGATCCGAGAGGACTGGTCGAACCGGGGCGGGTGAGCAGCGGTCGCTCGACCCGCGGAGCTCCTCAGGCCAAGGCCGCGAAGCTCCGCGCCAGGGCCTGATGGGCCTCACTCCCGACCTCCGACAGATCCGGCAGGGCGGGCCGGTCTGCGAATGCGTCCAGCCGTAGCGTGTGGACTCGCTCGGCACTGCGGGCCGCGGCGGCGGCGAGCTCGCTGCTGTTCTCCTGCACCTTGACCAGCTGCTCCCAGACCTGCCACTGGAGGTCGAGGTCGCTGCAGGTGAGCATCACATCGACCTCGGCGCGCGTGGCCTGCTCCACCTGCTCGGCGAGGGTGAAGTTGTCGCGCACCGCCTTCATGGTGAGGTCGTCGCTGAACACCACGCCCTGGAAGCCGAGCTCGCCGCGGAGCCAGTCGCGCACGATGGCGGGCGACATGGTGGCGGGCCAGCGGGAATCGAGCTGCGGGTAGCGAACGTGGGCGGTCATCACCGTGCGGGCGCCAGCTGCGATGCCGGCCTGGAACGGCGGGATCTCAGTGGCCTGGAGCCCGTCCTTGGACCGGTCGACCGTAGGCAGGGCGAGGTGACTGTCGGTGTCGGTGTCGCCATGGCCGGGCCAGTGCTTGAGGCAGCCGACGATGTGTTCGGAGCGCATACCGGCGAGGCTCGCCTCGACGTGCACCGCCACCTTGGCCGGATCGCGGGAGAAGCTCCGCTTTCCGATGACAGGGTTGGCCGGGTTGCTGTCTACATCGGCGACGGGCGCGAAGTTGAGATCGAAGCCCATGGCCCGTAGCTCGCGGGCCATGGCTGCACTCACGGCGCGGGTGCGGTCGGGGTCGTCTTCGTCTCCCAGGCGGCGCATGTCGGGCCACGGTGTGTCGCGCACGCGCTGAACCGAGCCCCCCTCCTGGTCCACGGCCAGGAATGCCGGGATGTTGTCCGGCAACATCTCTGCGAGCTCGAGGTTGAGCTCTCGCACCTGCTCAGGGTCGATGACGTTGCGTGCGAAGAGCACGAATCCTGCGGGCTGAACTTCCATACAGAAGCGTCGAAACTCGTAGGGAATCGTGGGGTACTCGAATCCCACGAAGAGTCGCTGACCGGCGTTGTGGAGGATCTGCTGACGGGGAGGCATGCACGCTCCTAGGTGCGGAGCCCTCGTCTAATCCTCCGACCCGTCACCTTCCACGCTAGGGCCCGCTTCCAGGCGATCAAGGCGGTCCTGCAGGGCGCGGATCTGTGCGGAGAGCTTGTCCAGGTCGGCCTTTGCGGGGCGCGCGGGGCCAGCCTTCTCCAGGCGAGCGGCCACACGCTCCAGGGAGGGGCCGTCCTGGCCTGCCACCCGAGGAACCAGTGCGCGGACAGCGGCGGCACCCGCTGGGCGACGAAGGCGGCCCAGGGCGTGTCCGGCACGGGTGCGGACTCGGGTGTCGGGGTCGCGGCTGAGGCGGCTCAGGGCGTCCACCGCGCGATCCTGCACTGGGCGTGGGCACCAGGTGGCGCACTCGGCCAGCGCCATGGCAGCGCCTGCGCGGTGATGGGGCAGGCCGGCGTCGAGCTGACCGAAGAGATGCTCGCAGGCGGCCTCGGACCGGTGTGCGCCCAGGCCGGCCAAGGCGCCGAGCCGCTGCCAGCCCCAGGCATCGCCACCGTCCAGGGCGGCAGCGAGACGGGGGACATCGGCGTCGTCGCGCTGCCGCCCCAGGGCGTGCAGGGCGCCTGCCCGGGCCCAGGGCAGGGGCTCTCCGCGGTCGAGCCAGCGGCGCAGGCCCTGCGCGACGACCGCTTCCTGGATCCCACCGATGGCGCGGGTGAGCCAGCCAGGCACCCTCGGGTCGGTCTCGACGAGCAGGTGTTGGGCGAGGATCCGGCCTGCCGCGCGAGAGCCGGCCTTGGCCAGGGCCTGGATGATCCCCACACGTGCGCCCCAGAAGGGTTCGATGGCCAGCCGTGCCGCCACCGCATCCAGGGCGGTGCGCCGGCCGCTCTTGGCCAGGGTCCGGGCGGCGTGGAGTCGGGCCTTCAGCGAAGCATCGCAGCCCAACATGGCCACCAGCTGGTCCTGGCCGGGGTCGTAGTCCAGGGAGAAGAGTGCGTCCTGGTCTGGGTCGAGGATGACCATCTTCGGGCCGGCAGCGACCGGCAGGACGAAGACCTGGCGTGCCCGCTGGATGTCGAGGCTGTGGCGGGTCCAGGCGCCTCCGGCGTCGACCACGGCCACGGTCAGGTCGAAGCGGAAGGTGCCCACACTCTTCTTCTTGTCGAGTTGCTTCTGCTCGATGGTGAGCTCGAGCTGGCCCTTTGACGCCCGGTGGCGTGAGCGGACCGAGAGCTTGGGGTAGCCCGGGCTGCCGATCCACTGGGTGAAGAACTCCTCCAGGTTTCGGCCGCTGTGGGCTTCGAGGGTGCGTCGGAAGTCGTCGGTCTCGACGACCTCTCCCTCATAGGTCGCCAGGTAGTCGGTCACCGCAGGCCAGAAGGTGTCGTCGCCGAGCATGCGCCGCAACATGTGCAGCCGCCACGCGCCCCCTGGGTAGAGGTGGTGGTCGAACATGTCCCAGCCGCTCTCGTAGTGACGGGTCAGGATCGGCCGCACGTAGCGATCGTCGGCCTCGCCCATGTAGGCGGTGGCCTCGGTGTGGAGCTGCCAGGCCATGGCCTCGGCGCCCTCTTCGGCCTCGACGAACACGGACTCCATGTAGGTGGCCCAGCTCTCCTTGAGCCAGCCGTGGGCGAAGTCGCGGATGACCACGGCATCGCCGAACCAGGTGTGGGCCATCTCGTGGAGGTTGATGAGCCGCGACAGCCAGCCGCGCTCCCGGTGGTGGTCGGCATCGAGCACCCAGGCGCTGTCCCAGCTCACCAGGCTGATGTTCTCCATGGCGCCGCCCACGCCGGGTCCCGCCCACTGGAAGTACTTGGGGTACGGGTAGGGGCGGTCGAGGCGGGTGGTGATCCAGTCGAGGAGCGCGCCGGTGTCACCGAGGTTCCGGGAGAGGTCTTCGGCCGTGTGTGGGGCTGGCGCGAACAGCTGCACGGCAACACCTTGTGCCTCGCCCAGGTCGGCGCACACGAGCTCGCCCACCACCACGCAGAGGAGGTAGGCGGGACAGCGCTGGTCGAGGACCCAGCGATGGGTGGTGGTGTCGTCGTCGTGGGCCTCGGAGGCCGTCAGGGAGCCTGAGGCGAGCACCGTGAGCCCTGTGCGAGCGCGGATGTCCAGCGCGAGGGTGGTGCGGACGGCGGGGTGGTCTACACAAGGGAGCCAGTAGCGGGCTCGCTGCGTCTCGTGATCGGTGCCGGCCCACGGGGCCGTCTCCCACCGACCGGGGCCGCTGCGGCCGAACAGGAAGCCAGTGATGGGGTCGGTCGCGGTGAAGCGGATGACGAGGGTGCGTGTCTCGCCTCGGCCCACGGCAGTCGTCCAGCGAGCGTGCACCCGCGTGCCGTCGTAGCGCCAAGACACGACCGCACCCGTAGGGTCGGAGACTTCGTG
>JAERSX010000061.1 GCA_016845285.1 Deltaproteobacteria bacterium
CGAAGGGGAGACAGCTCGGGCCCCCATCCGCTAGCCCCAGGCTGCCAGGAGCGCTTCCACACGGGCCCGATCGAGGTCTCCGAGCTCCTCGAAGCTGATGCCCATTCCAGGACGCATCGGCTCGCTGCTCGAAGGCTGCACCGCCCAACGCACCACACCCGTGGCCTCGATGGTCTCCTCGCCGCCCGGCAGCCTGAAGCTCATGCGAAGTCGGGTCCCCCTGGACAGGGGCTTGTCGGTCACGATGAACATGCCGCCGACGCTGAGATTTGCGGTGTAGTCGACCAGGAAGTCCTCCGTCGACTCGTACTCGACCATGATTCGGACGGCCTTGCGAACCGAACGACGGCGTCGGTGGACTTGAGCATCGTGCCGGTGTGCGTCGAGAGCTGCGCGGGTCATGTTTGCCTCCAGGTGGCCTGAGTCCACAACGGGCGCACCGACGGCAAACTAAAGGACAAGCCTGCACAGGGCGTGCCGAGCCGCGTTGCGGCGCCATGGTGGGGCCAGTACACTGCGGGCTCTTCTGGAGGTCACAGACCCCATGAGCCCGACCAACAAACGCACCTCGGCTCTTCTGAGCCCGAAGCTCATCGCCACTTGCGGCGCATGCGCTGCCCTCGCGTTGACGAGCTGCAATCGCTACGAGTACTTCAACCTCGCCGGCTACGAGCAGGCGTCGTTCAGCAACGATGCAGACATCCTCTTCGTCATCGACAACTCCCCGTCGATGCTCGACGAGTCTGCCGACCTCGGCCTGAACTTCGCCGTCTTCATCGAGACGCTCACAAACACCGACGAGGGTGCGGAGCAGGTCACCGAGACCCTGAGCGACGCGGTAGGCAACTACATCGACTACACCGCCCAGCGTGGTCGCTACCTGGACTACCAGATCGGCATCACGACCACCACGGTCGACTACCTCAACGAGGGAGCCAGCGCCGGCGTCGATCCCGGCGAGGCCGGCTACCTGCTCGGCAGCCCCGAGGTCGTGGTCAAGGGCACCGGCGACGTGGTGGGCCAGTTCCAGGCCAACCTCATGTGCGAGTCCACGTGCTGGGACGCCGACCAGGTACCGGGTGACGCCTCCTACAACTGCGGCGACGAGCTCACGGGAGCGGTCTCCCTGGAGTTCCTCGACTGTGTCTGCGATGGGGACAGCTGGGAAGACGACGAGCACTGCGGGACAGGCAACGAGGAGCACCTCGAGGCGGCCCTGCTGGCCATGTGCCGCTCCGTCGAGAACCCTCCGCTCGCCTGCTACGAGTACGGCTCCGGCACGGCCACCGCCTTCGCCGACAGCGAGACCCTCATCAACCGGGACTTCTGGCGCGACGACAGCACCCTGGTGGTCGTCTTCGTGACCGATGAAGGTGACAACTCGCGGCGCATGGCCCAGGGCGATGAAGACCCCATCGACTACGTGGAAGCCTTCGACGCGTTCGATCGCCGCATGAAATTCGTCACCATCGGCCCCCCCTGGCACCCAGATGATGGCACCTTCAATTGCAACTCGGGCAACGCCACCACCTGGGGCACCGAGCGTCTGCAGTACCTGACCGACTACTCGGGGGGCTTCTACGCAGACATCTCACAGGCCGGCGCCGACGACGAGTGTGAGGTCGCCGACTTCGCTCAATATCTCGAGGATCTCGGTCAGCTCTTGGCCAACCTCGACACCGCATTCGAGCTCCAGAGCATCCCGGATGTCACCACCATCCGGGTCTACGTCAACGGCGACGAGGTCTCCTCGGCCAAGCTCACCGAAGGCAGCGAGATCGAGGGCACAGCCGTCTACGGCGACGGCTGGAGCTACGACTCGGCCCAGAACGCCATCGTGTTCTGGGGCAGCGCGGTTCCCGACTACAACGCAGACGTGCGGATCTACTACCGTCCTCTCGACGGCAAGCCTCGCGAGATCCCCTTCTGAGCTCCCAGCGCTCCACTGGCACACCGTTTTCGACGCTTCCCTGACCTCGCAGCCGCACCCACGCACCCCGCGGAAGGCTCCATGACCAGAATCCTCACCCTGTTGATCTCGGGGCTCGCCACCTCCAGCGTGGCGATAGCCCAGGAGACCGTCGACGTCGGCGTCCTGCGCGACGAAGACATCTCCGTGGTTCAGAAGCTCCTGTACAGCAAGGACGGGCGCACCGAATTCGGAGGCTACGTGGGCTGGATGCCCTTCGACGCCTACACCACCACGCCCATCGCGGGATTCGGGGTCATGCGCCACCTCAGCGAGACCATGGGCGCCGGCGTGAGCATCGGGGGCGGCTACAGCCTCAAGAACGCGTCCTACAAGGAGCTCGAGGGGCCTGCATATGGCGTCTCCCCCGACGCCTACCGGTACCTGGGAAGCGCCCTGGCCGAGCTGGCCTGGTCGCCCATCTACGCCAAGATGAACTGGCAGGGCAACGCCGTCGTCCACCACGACATCTACGGGCTCGTCGGCGCGGGCATCACCGTCGAGCAGGCCATGCTGCCCGACAACGCCATGGCCTTCGCACCCACCGTCGGCGCGGGCATCGGAGCCCGGATCTTCCTGAGCGACAAGGCCATGCTCAAGGTTCAGCTGCGCGACGACTTCCTCTTGGAGAAGCGCATCAAGACCGAGGACACCCAGGGCACCTTCCTGAAGCAGAACGTGGGCATCACCATCGGCTACTCAGCCCTCGGAGCCCGCTCGTGACCCGGGCCACGCTCCTGGGCGCTCTCGCCCTGGCGCTCGTGCTGCCCGGACCTGCCGACGCAGCCCGCAAGCGCTCGAAGAAGAAGCCCGTGGCTGCCGCGGAAGACAGTCGCCCCATGCCTTCCATGGAGGAGCGCACTGCAGCATTCGGCGAGATCGATGCCGCCTACAAGGAGGGTCGCAAGACCCAGGTGGCCGATCTGCTCATGGACCTGGTTCGCAACCCCGAGCACGAGGCCTTCCACCCCGAGGGCTATGCGCGCCTGGGCGGCGTGCTCGAAGAGCTGGACCTCCCCTACGCCGCGCTGGTCGCCTACGAGCGCGCGCTCACGACCGACGCCACGGCTGTGTCGAGTGTGGCCAAGAAGGCCATCGAGCTCGGCGACAAGGTCGGCGACACCGCACTCCTCGAGAGCGTCTTCGCCGCCAATGTGGGCCTCGACGTGGACGCCGCCACCCGCAGTCGCATGGCCTACCTGGCCGCACGGGAGGCTCACCACAACGGCAACTACGGCACCTCACTGGCCATCCTCAAGATGGTGGGCAAGGACGACCCCTCCTACGCCGAGGCCAAGGCCCTCGAGGGCGTCGTGCTCTCGCTGCAGGGCCGCTACAACGACGCGCTGGCCCCTCTCCTCGTCGCGCAGGCCGTCGGCAAGGACAAGAAGAAGGGCGCGAAATTCGACAACACCGTCCACCTCAACATCGCCCGCAGCTACTTCGGCGCCGAGAACTTCCCCCGCGCCATCGAGTACTTCCAGAAGGTGGAGCGGGGCAGCCCCCACTGGCCGGAGGCGCAGTTCGAGAGGGCATGGGCGCACTTCCGCATCCAGGACATGAACGGCACCATGGGCATCCTCCACACCCATGCCTCGCCCTTCTTCGACTCCTGGTACTTCCCAGAGGCTGCGCTCCTGCGCATCTACTCGATGTTTCTGATCTGCAAGTTCCCCGAGGCAGGGAAGAAGATCGAGGCCTTCCAGGACCAGTACAAGCCCGTCCACGCCGAGCTGAGCGAGCTGGCCGCCCAGGATCCGACGTGGCACTTCGAGCAGATGCGCGCCCACCTCGACGGCGAACGTCACGAGCTCCCACCCATGGTGACCCGCATCTACG